>JBCCGX010000878.1:0-4541 GCA_039029035.1 Acidobacteriota bacterium
ACCGTCCACCGTGACGCCGCCGAAAAAGCTGGCTGGGCGCGGAGGCGGGCTCTCGGCCAGACTCTCGAGGGTCGCGAGCGCGACACACAAACCAACAAGCCAACGCCAACTCTTCCAGCTGCTTCGGTCTGACGAGTACAAGCCCATGACACCTCCACCTTGACAATCGCGTCTCGCGTCAAGAACCGGCAACTCAGAAGACCGACGACGGAACGATTGCGTTCCCGCGGTTCCTGCCGAGTCCCGTTCTTTGGATACCTTGGCGCGAACGAGATACGAAAACGGTCTCTGACCAGGCAAAAAAACAAAGCGGGTTCAGTTTCGCCGGCTTGCCTCAGGACCTTCCGGCATGCCGTTGCAAGCCACATTACGGAGGCGACCGCGCTTGATCGAGCTGGCGGTGCCCAAGCGAGCCAGTTCGACTTGCATCCCGAGTGTGGGCACTGAGACGTCCAGGCGCCCGGTCCCGTATGCCGTTGTATGGGCGCCCCGGACCTCCGATCCCGATTCGCTGGCCTGATGTTAGGCACCGCCCTAGGTGACTCCCTCGGCCTGCCCATGGAGGGACTCAGCCCACAGCGACAGAAGAAGCTCTTTCCACGCCTGCTACGGCAAGGGCTCGTCTTTGGCTACGGCATGGTCAGTGACGATACCGACCATGCCTTCTTCGTCGCCCAGAGTCTGTCGGCGTATGCTGATGATGCCGATCGGTTTCAGCGCCGCCTGGCGTGGTGCCTCCGCGGATGGTTGTTGTCCCTACCGACTGGTATCGGTTTCGCAACCCTTCGATCGATTGTGCTCCTGTGGCTCGGGGTGCCTCCCGGCCGCAGCGCGGTCTTTTCGGCCGGCAACGGCCCAGCCATGCGGGCTCCGGTCATCGGCGCGTTCTTCGGTAGCCAGGAACAGGACCTTGAGCGCTTCGTCGGCCTTTCGAGCTCACTGACCCATCGCGATCCCAAGGCCCAGATCGGAGCGTTGGCGGTCGCACGGATGGCCGCCAGGCTGCGTGAGGAAGATCCGGCCGCCCGGCCCGGATGGGATTGGCTACGCGAGTGCCTGGATGATCCACGTGCTGATGCCGAGTGGGAGGAGATCATCTCCAAGATTCGAGGAGCAGTCAGCACCGAGGCTTCGGTCAAAGACTTGGCCCGGAGTCTGGGGCTCGACAAGGGAGTCAGCGGCTACATGTACCACACGGTGCCCATCGCACTCTACGCGGTGTGGCGGCATTGGGCGAACTTTTCGGCCACGCTCGAAGCTGTTGTGGACGCGGGTGGAGATACCGACACCGTGGGGGCGATTGCGGGCGGACTGGCAGGCTTCCTGGTGGGGGAGGAGGCTCTGCCTGACCCGTGGTTAAGGAAGCTGTGGGATCCGCCACGGGGCGTCGCCACCCTACGCGCGGCGGGCTGCCGACTGGCTGACCCTCCGGGCCAGCGCAGCGGCCCCGTGCGATGGCCATGGCCGCTGCTGCCTATCCGGCATGCGATCCAACTCCTGGTTGTCCTGGCCCACGGCGTTCGTCGTCTGGCGCCACCCTACGGTTGATACGCGCCAGCCGATCCACGAAGTGTTCTTTGATCTTTTCGGGCAGCTTGCGGCGGCCGTACTTACCGTTTCCGACAGTCGACGCTCGCAGGCAGTGGGATCTCGACTAACGGCGAGGCATCAGGTCGTCGAGTAACGGCAGGACCGCCTTTAGATCAGCTTCCCGGCGCGCCGCTTCGCGCAACTCGGGCAGACGCTCTACGGCGCCACGAAGAGACTCCAACGCTCCTTGTGGGTCCCCGGAGCGGGCGATCAGACGAGCCTGGAGATAAAGCAACTCCGCCATCTCGCGGGAATCGGCCGCATTCCAAGCCGATGACGGCCCCCTATCCCCAGCGTTCCAGCACACGTCGTCGAGAGGCCAGTAGTGGTCCCCGAGCGAGCGGTAGGCTTCTAGGGCCGTTTCGAGCGCCGCGATCGCCTCTGTGTCGCGGCCGAGCTTCGCCCTGGCTCGGCCGAGATCGGCGTGGAGCGTGGCGATGCCGAACAGTCCCCAGCCCTCGTAGCCGACAGAGCGCACAAAAGCCGCCTCAGCCTCTTCCCACCGCCCTTGGTCGGCGTAGAGCTGGCCTAGCGACCAGGAGTCCGAAACATCGTTCTTGGCGGCGCGGGCCAAGAGCCGTTCCGCGTCTTCGAACCGGCCTTCGTGCCGGTAGAGGTTACCGAGGTTGAGGAGCGAGCCGCCATGGTCGGGATCGATGGCCAACGCTGCTCGATACTCGGCCTTGGCGGCGGCGGCGTCCTTGTCCGAATAGACCGTCCCGATGCTCCAGTGAAGCTTGGCCTGGCCGGGCTCCAGGCGCAGTGACTCGCGCCACGCCTTCACCGCCTCGTCAGGGCGATGCCACGCGTAGTAATGGCGGCCCAGCTCACGCCATGCCGCTGCGTCTTCGGGTCGCTTCTCAACCGCGGCCCGCAGCTGTGCCAGTTTGTGATCGACGGGGCTCCCCGTCACCTGACCCAAGCAGGCGCTTGTCAAAGGCAGCAAAAGCGCCAGCGCGGCAAGCCAGTTGTTCGGTTGGCGGATGGTCAAGCTTTTCCCTTCGCGTCGAACCTCTACTCGACACAGACTCAGCGCGCTGCCAAAGAGTTCCCCGGGGTCGTCTTGGAGGCTACCAATCCACGTCGATGGACTTCGTCACCGCCAGATCGGGACCGCCGCCGAGCAGGGCGTCGATGTTGATGCTCGAGTGATTGGTCGGATCGGGAGCCATCCCGCCGCTACCGTCCGAGCGTACCGAAGCCGAGTGAGTGATCTCGACGGTTGCCAGCGGGAAAGGTCGACGCCACCTCGGCCGTCAGCGTGCGGATCGCCGAGGCACCGTCAAACCCTCGGCCAGGACCTCGATCCCGATGAGTGCCAGGCAAACGCCCAAGACCCACTGTCCCAAGACCCACCGCCCTCTGCGGATTGCTTCGGTTGAGGCGCGCCAGGCGATGGCGATCCGCGACCGTCACCACAAGACATTCGCCGCGACTAACGACACCTTGGATGCCGTGCCCTCGGTGTTCTTCGGAGGGCCGACTGCAGGGTGAGATGGTACGCTCTGGCTCGTTGTTCGAACACTTCGGTTGGGAGGTTGTGGCTGGATGGAAGTCCAAGAACCAGCGCCCGAATCTCGAGCGCTAGGTCCGTACAAGCTGGATCTGCTGCTCGGGAAGGGTGGGCTAGGGGAGGTCTACAAGGCCTTCGACGAGCGACTCGGGCGCTGGGTAGCACTCAAGCGGCTGCGCGGTGGAGGCGGTGGACGTCACCGCAAGAGCTTGAGGCGCGAGGCGCGGACACTTGCGCAACTCGGCCATCCCAGCATCGTGCAGATCTTCGACATCGTAGAGGACGCGGAGGCTGATTGGATCGTCATGGAACTGGTCGATGGCCCGACCCTCGCTGAGTTGGGGCGTGACGGACCACTCGACATTGGTTTGGCCGTCGACTATGCACGGCAGGTCACCTTAGGCTTGGGAGCGGCGCATGCCCAGGGCATCATCCATCGCGATCTCAAGACCGAGAACGTCATGGTGCTGTCTCCACAACACAACGATCGAGGCCAGGACACTGCTGACCGGTCTAGGCTTGGCCGGGTCATGCCTGGCCGAGTCAAGGTTCTCGACTTCGGGTTGGCGAGACGCTTCACCGCAGAGTCGACCGATAGGCCAACAGTGGAAAGTCCGGCGTTCTCTTCTGTGGCTGAGATATCCCAGCCCGGCCGCGTTGCCGGTACGCCGAGGGCAATGTCGCCGGAGCAGGCCGCCGGGCGCACGCTAGACGCGCGCTCAGACCTGTTCTCGCTCGGGGTGCTGCTGTACGAGATTCTGACCACGCGATCGCCCTTCCTGGCCGAGACTGCCAGCGAAACCCTGCGGCGAGTGATCACCCACGTCCCGCCACCGGTCCGTCAGCTCCAACCGGAGGTCTCGGACACGCTGTCCGCGCTGATCGATCGACTGCTGGAGAAAGATCCGGACCATCGACCCCAGCATGCGTCGAGGGTCGAGGCCGAGCTCGAGCGCATCGCTTCCGGTGGGGAGCGCCTCGCGAGCTTGAAGGGACTCTCCCAGGTTGAGACTCTGGAGGCCGAAATGGTGGACGGCGTCCCACCAGCTGACGCGGTCGTGACGACTCTCCTCTTGAGTGACCTGGTGGGTTCGACCCGTCTCGTCGAGACCTTGGGGGACCTTGAGGCGGCGGCACTCTTCCGCCGGCACGACCGATTAGCGCGGGATCTTCTGGAAGAGCACAGTGGGCGTGAGATCGATAAGACCGATGGCTTTCTCCTACTCTTCGACCGACCGTCGAGCGCTGTCCACTACGCCCTCAACTACCACCAGGCCCTTCGTGAGCTCGGGCTCACAGCGCGGGTGGGTATTCACCTGGGTGAAGTGATCCTCTACCGAAATACGCCGCGCGATATCGAGCGCGGTGCCAAGCCGATCGAGGTCGAGGGGTTGGCCAAGCCCACCGCGGCAAGGCTCATGTCCCTCGCCGTTGGCGG
>JBCCGX010000879.1:0-4541 GCA_039029035.1 Acidobacteriota bacterium
CGGCATCCTCGTGCAACGCAACCGGATTGGCCGCAGCCGGCGGCGGCTTGCGGCCTTGGCGCAGGAGGGGCTGTGTGGCGGGCAGCAGCTCGACGACCGGCAGGTTGGTGCGGGCCGTGACTGTGGTGGTGAGCGTGCGGGTGTCGGCCAACTGTTGCCAGGTTCTCAGCCAGCCGATGCCCGCGATGATGGCGACGAAGCTGGCCGCCCAGGCCAGTTGACGCCAGTGCCGACTGGTCGGCTCTCTAGTCCGTGCGCCTGCCTGGCCTTGCGCCGACGTGGGCGCTGCTGCAGTGATCGAACCTGTGTTGGCCGGCTCCTGACGCACCGTGGCCACTTCTTCGGAGCAGCGCTCGCATTGCGCCAAGTGGCTCTCGATCACTGCCCGCTGACGTGAGGGCATCGGCTGGGCCATCGCGAAATCGAGCAGTAGATCCACCGGCAGATGACCTTCGTAGAGGTCCCACGCCGTCCGCGTCTCACGCTCCTCTCGTCGGCAGGCGCTACAAGTCGTCAGGTGGGCCTCGAGCGCTTGAGCTTCATCGTCCGCCAGGCGACCGTTCAGATAGACCGGGAGGTTTTGCGCCACTTTGTAGCAGCTCGTCGCCTGTCCATCATCGGAGGACTGCGTGGTGCGTTGCCGTGTGTCTTGCTCCGCCATCAGGGCTGCTCTCCGACGGCGAGATTCTGCTGCTCATCCATGGGTCGACTCCAGCCAGGACCGCCACTGGGCCAGGGCCTTCTTGCGGCAACGCAAGACGCGCACCCGCAACGCCCCTTCGGACACTCCGATCTCGCGGCTCATCTCGCGGTAGCTCCTACCGGCCAGGATCAATCTCCACATACGCCGACAGTCAGTGGAGATGGTATCGAGAAAGCGGCGCAGCAAGTCCTCCGACTCGCGGTCCACCAGACGCTCGAGCACCGGGCGTGCTGGGTCCGGGACGTGCTGCGCGACATCGGCCAGCTCGCTCTCCGGTCGTCGCGCCAGATCGCGGATGCGGTTGAGGCAGCGGTAGTGGGCGATGCGCCAGACGAAAGTGCGCAAGGTACAGTCGCCACGGAACGTACCCTGCCGCAGGACCGAGGTCACTTCGAGTAGGAGATCTTGCAGTAGGTCGGGCCATTCGGTGGGGAGCCGGTCGCGATAACGGCCTGTCGCTTGCCGGATCCATCGTGCAATCGTGTCCGCCGCTTCCGGGTCGCCGTGTAGGAACTCGGTGACCAACACCTGGTCGCCCGATCGACCGGCTCGCGCCGCGGACGTACCCGCTTGGCGATCGGGCAATCCGAGCGTGAAAACCCTGAGGTCTCCTGAATCGGAACGAGACCCGTTCATTGTCGCCTTGGCGCTCACTGGATGATCTTGCATGGGTGTTATCGAGCCGTGCCGCCCTGTCTGTCTCTCAATAGACACCGAGGCTCGCTCGGCGTTACAAAAAAAGTGGAACGGCTTGTGGAAGAAGGACCAGGCGGGCCCTGTCCGCACTCTCACTGTACGTTGGCCGAGCCAAAAGGATGCGAACAGCCCGGGACGAGTGGTTGATCTAGGCTTGGCAGCTGCTCGTCCGACGAAGGGATTGCCTCAACTGTATATAGTGTGTATACTGGGCATATGGATATGCACAGTGAGCTGTCGATCTCGCGCTCTGACGGCCGCCCTATGTATCTCCAGATCATCGAGCAGATCAAACGCCGGATCGCGTCCGGGGACTGGCCACCCGGCACTGAGATGCCTTCGATCCGCCAGCTCGCAGTGGCGCTCAGTGTGAGTGTCATCACCGTCAAGCGGGCCTATCGGGACCTGGAGAAGGAAGGAGTGATCATGACCCGCCATGGCAAGGGCTCGATGGTGGCTCTCGACGCGGATGCGGGAGCCCGATTGATCGAAGAGGATCTGCAGCGCGTTCTCGGCCAGGCGGTCGAGCTCGGGGCACTGCTCGGCTACTCGCCGCAAGAGCTGGCTGCGTGTTTGCTGGCAGCGGCCGGGAAGGCCGGGGGAGGCGAGGAATGACCGACCTGGCGGTGCAGCTCGAAGGGGTCGGCAAGACCTACCCCTTCTTTACTCTCGACGAGATCGATCTGCAGGTTCCCTCGGGCACGATCGTGGGATTCATCGGCGCCAATGGCGCGGGGAAATCGACCACGCTCCGGATCCTGATGGGGCTGGTGCGGCCGGATCACGGTCGAGTGAGGGTGCTCGGGCACGACCCCATCCAGAATCCGGTCGCGGCCAAGCTGCATGTCGGTTTCGTCTCCGAAGACCTCCGGCTCTACCCGTCGGCGACTCTGGGCTGGCATATCGAGTTGGTGCAATCGGTCTTCGGCGCGTGGGATTCGGCGTACGGAGAAGAGCTCCTCGAGCGCTTCGATCTGAACCCTGATCAGAAGATTGGCGGCCTGTCGCACGGTTCGCGGGTCAAAGCCCTGCTGCTGTTGGCGCTGGCGCGTCGACCACGCCTGCTGGTGCTCGACGAGCCGACGGCCGGTCTCGATCCGATCGCTCGGCGGGAGGTCTTGCGAGCCCTGGCCGAGGTCCTGGCCGACGAGGAGCGCTCGGTGCTTTTCTCGTCGCAAAACACCCTCGATATCGAACAGCTCTGCGATCAGATCACCTTCATCGATCGCGGCCGCGTGGTCGACTCCCGGGACAAAGAGAGCTTAATCGAGAGCTGGCGATCGATCCGGCTGCGGGTGCCACCGGGCGTCGTCTTGCCCGAGCTTCCGGGTGTGCTGCGGGACGGTGGCAGTGAGCGTGTCGCCATTCTCAAAGCAGAGCCCTTCGAGCCGGCGATCGTCGAGGCTTTGCAAACCGCCGGCGGCGTGGTGGAAGCGGTCGAGCGGATGACACTCGAAGAAATCTTCGTCGCCGGAGTGCTGCGCCAGAGAGAGGGTGCCGAAGCATGAGCTATCACCCTCCTGGTGCCGGCGCAGCCTCCCAAGGGGGCAAGACCCTGTGGCCCTTGATTCGTAAGGATCTTGACTTGCAGCGTCGGCTGACGATCGCGTCGCTGGTCGTCGGCGTCGTTGCCTTGGCCCTCCTGAGTGGTGGCAGCGGCGTGCTGTTCTACCTCGGGTGCGTGCTGCTGATCACGGTATTGGTCGGCCATGGCGCCACCCTGGCCATACTCACGGTGGTCGAGGAGCGCCAGCAGCAGACCCTACCGTTCATCATGAGTCTGCCGGTCACGGCGTCGCAGGTCGCCGCGGCCAAGATCGTCGCCAATGGCCTGCTCTTCGGAGTCGTCTGGTGGATGCTGCTCGGCGGTGCTTTGGCGATCATCCGGGGCCGCGGCGATCTGCCCGACGGCTTGCTGGTTTACGCGATCATCGTGCTGACCGAGGTCGCCCTCAGTACCTGTCTGATCCTGATGGTGGCGATGGCCACTCGATCCCTGCCCTGGACGATCGGCACCATGGTCTGCGGCAACCTGGTCTTCAACGGTTTCGTTTTCTACCTTTTCCGCACCTCGACCTTCGCTGCCGCGGCCGAAAGCTCCGCTGTCGTTTGGCCGGCGCCAGCGGTCACGGTTCTACTCGCCGAGCTGGTCGGTATCGTGCTTCTGCTCGCTGCCGCCTACCTCTTGGCGATTCGCAGAAAGGACGTCTTGTAAGACGAGCCAATACACACCAACCTGAGCTACTGATGCGGCTGGAGTGGGCATCGCAGATGGCGATTTGCCCTGGCCGCTGCTCCCTCGCGGAAATATCGAAAGACCACGCGCCGGTGGCGTAGCGATCCGCGCGGAATCCTGAGGAGTCACATCATGTCTTCGATCTCGCCCATGGGCGCTAGCCCAGGGAAAGGGAGAGCCCTACCCATCGATCACCTCCGTGCCAGTCTGATTCTGCTGGTCATCGCGCACCACGCGGTGCTGGCTTACGTCTCCTATGCCCCAACGCCCGGCGCCGAGTGGGATGCGCCGCCGATGCTGTGGCGTGCTTTTCCCGTCGTCGACACCGTCCGCGCCCCAGCCCTGGATCTGTTGGTGGCGTTCAACGACGCCGTGCTGATGGCGTTGCTCTTCTTCCTCGCCGGTCTCTTCACCTGGCGAGGTTTGACCCGCAGTGGAGCCCTAAGTTTCTTCGGCCGCCGTGCTCGGCGCCTCGGCTTGCCGTTTATTGTTTCTGCTGCCGTCCTCGCCCCGCTGGCCTACTACCCGGCCTACCTGCAGCATGGCGGTGTGTCAGGCTTCGGACCCTATCTCCAGGCCTGGCTGTCCTTGACGGTCTGGCCCTCGGGACCGGCCTGGTTTTTGTGGGTTCTACTGGCCTTCTCGGGCCTGGCGGCCTTGAGCTATCGCCTGGCTCCCGGCTGGGGAGAGGCCTGGGGCGCCTGGCTGGGCCCTCTCGGCGAGCGCCCCTGGGCTTTCTTCGGCCTGTGGGTGGCCGCTTCGGCTCTGGTCTACCTGCCGATGGCCTACTTCATCAACCCGATGACCTGGTTCGAGCTCGGGCCGTTCACCGTGCAAACCAGCCGCATCCTGCACTATGCCCTCTACTTCGTGTTCGGCATCGGGATCGGTGCCCATGGCACCGCC
>JBCCGX010000880.1:0-4537 GCA_039029035.1 Acidobacteriota bacterium
CGTGCCCAAGGCCTGCGATCCCGATTGGGCGACCCAAACGTCGAAGTTCTGCGCCTTGAAGGCGAGCTCCAACTGTTTGAGAGTGACGGGTTCGTCATCGACGATCAGGATCTTGTACTGTTGGGCTCGCGTGTCCGCTGAGCTCGGTCCTGTGGGAGACACCGGATCGTCGAGGTTGCACTTCAAGCCTGCCCTGTTTCGGGTACCGTCTATCTTCTGTACACGAGCGTAACCCATGGCTCCCCCCTATCCCTACCGGTCTTGCCGCATCGTCGTCGATGCGCAGCTTCGGATGAGTTAGCGTTGCATTCTGCCAACCAGGGTATGAGTCTCCTGTTTGCATATGACATTTCATATGACGCGAAATCCAGGATGCTCTGGCCGACCCAGGGGGCGGTAGATGGGTTGACTCGAGTTGCCCGACCTACAGGTGGGCTCGTCCCATCTCATCACGAGAAAAGCCTCCACCAGACGGCGGTAAGCCGCTCACTGTAGAGCGGCGCGAGAGGCGGGCTCAGCGATGGACCGCTGTCGTGAGCTGCTACGGTGGCGCCGCGGGGCGCCACGCGGCGCGGACTGGAGCGCTCGTGTGACGGGTCAAGGGTGTGCGCCCGTCACAATTCCGCGGGCGCATGCCATTGCGCCCCTTCAATTTGGCTTGAGGCTCGACCCCGGCTACGGCCGCGGGTTCCAGATCGACACGTCGTCCAGCGACTTGCGGTGAATGTCGGGGACTTCGGCGTCGGCCGCCGGGTAGCCGATAGGGAAGAGGATGTAGGGTTTCTCGTTCTTCGGCCGGCCGAGGATCTGGTTGAGGAAGCGCATCGGGCTCGGGGTGTGGGTGAGGGTCGCGAGCCCCATGTTGTGCAGCGAGGCGATGAACAGGCCGCAGGCAATGCCGACGGACTCGCGCACGTAGTAGTTCTTGCGCTTGCTGCCGTCGGCTTCGAAGCCGAAGAGCTCCTCGAAGACCACGACGATCCACGGCACGACTTCGAGAAAAGGCTTGTGCCAGTCGACCCCCAAAGGCTCCAGTGCGTGCAGCCACTCGTCGGGCATGCGCTCCTCGTAGCTCTTGCGCTCCTCGGCTTCGGCGGCGATGCGAATCTCGCGCTTGATGTCGGCATCACCGATGACGACGAATTGCCAAGGCTGCCGGTGCGCCCCCGAAGGGGCGGTGGAGGCGGTGCGGATCGCAGTCTCGATCAATTCGCGCGGCACCGGCTCGTCGGAGAAGTCGCGCACGCTGCGCCGCCGGTCCATGAGCTCGAAGTAGGAGCTCGCCCGGCGCTGCATCTCTTCCGGCTCGTGGCGCTGGTAACGGTGGGGAATGAAGTTGTATTGACTCATCGCACAAGTCCTGAAGTGAGCCCTGCTCAGCTACCGAGCTCTTCGTCGATGATCTGGGCGAAGCTCTCGTAAGGTTGAGCGCCGGATAGGTGGCGGCCGTTGATGAAGAACGTCGGCGTGCTGGCCACGCCGGCCTTGCTCCCTTCGGCCAGATCCTTTTCGACGGTCGCTGCGTGACGGCCGGAATCGAGGCATTCGTTGAACGTCTGGCTTTCGAGGTCGGCGATGCCTCCGGCGATCGATTTCAAGCCATCGACGGTGAGGTTCTTCTGATCGCCGAACATGGCGTCGTGCATCTCCCAGAACAGTCCCTGCTCGTCGGCACACAAGGAGGCTTCGCCGGCCTTGCGAGCGTTGCGGTGGATGTCCAAGGGGAATTGGCGGAAAACGATCTGCACCTTGTCGCCATAGGTCTCGTGGACCTTCGCCAAGGCGGGATTCACCCGGCCGCAGAAGGGGCACTCGAAGTCGGAGAATTCGACGATAGTCACCGGCGCGCTGTCCGGTCCCTTCTTGGGGCCGTCCGCGGCGACCTCGACCCGGAAGGGCTCGGTGAGAACTTCGACCTCCGCCGCCGCTTCGAGGGACGCCATGAGCTCTTCATAGAGCAAGAGCTTGCGGATCTGATCCTCGACCTGCGCCTTGGGGGCTCGAATCTGCTGCTGGCGTGCTTGGTAGAAAGCGTCAACCTTGGCTTGGTCGACGTCCGCCAGCTTGTTGTTGACCTCTTGGTCGAGGAACTCCTCTTGGCTGAGGCCTTTCTCTTCGGCCGCTGCCGCGAGAAGGGTGTTCTGCACCTGGGTTTCCACCGCCTTGGCGATCAGGGCGTGGCGGTCACGCTGCAGCTTGATCAGCTGGCTGGCGATCGTCTCTTCGACCTCCTCAGCCGTGATTGCCTTGCCATTGACCCGCGCCAACACCTTCCCTCCGTCGGCCTCGGCGGCGGTGATGGACTCCGATTCGCCCAACATGAACCAGACGACGGCGCCGACGGTGAGACTTGCGGTGAGCAGTGCGAGCCTTTTACCCAGAGTATGTTCTTCGACCGGTCGATCGTGCATAGAGAGAGTCTCCGAAACGGTGAGGTGAAGCAGCTCAGTCAGAAAGAGAAAGGCCGAAGGCCAAAAGATGGGGTCACAGACAGTCGGCGAAGGGCATTGGGTGGGAGGCAGCCCGCGCAATGTTGTCGAGGCGTACCGGAACTCTCATTCTACCACGGCGAGGGCGACTCAGGCGTCTCGCCCCGGCCCTCAAAGAGGGTCCGTGAGGCGGCGCGCCAGAAGTCCCTCGAGCAGGCGTCCGTGGGTGATGCCGCGGACCCGCAGGCCGGGCGCATCGAGGAGATCCTCACCCAGCGCCAGCAGCCGGCGCCGCATGGGTTGTTCGAGAGAGCTCCTCTCCAGATAGCGCAGGATCGCTGCCGCGGCCATCGCCCACGGTCTACGGGCGCGGGGATCCTTCCAGCCCGGTGCCTGGCCCAGAGCGTCGGCTGCGGTCAGCAAGTGGATGGGGGACGGCGCCGCCGCATACTCGTCGATCGAGCGGCCGAAAGCCTCGGCCAAGGTGTCGATCTCGTCAGGGTCCAACGCGTCGCTGGCGCCCAGGTAGAGGGCCAGAGAGCGGCTTCGCAGCGTGGGCAGCAGATCGAGGCGCGAGGCGGCGAGGAGCATGAAGTGCCGCGGCGAGCGGCTCGGTGGCTCTTCGAGGAGCTTGAGGAGGGCATCGGCAGCGCCGCCGGAGAGCGTCTCGGCCTCGGCGATGACGAAGATCTGGCCGCGGGCCTCGAACGGCGCGGCGTAGGCCCCGGCGAGGAACTGCTTGGTGGCCCCGGCCGAGGTCGCGGTGCGCAGATCCCGCTCGAGCACGTGGAAGTCGGGATGGAAGTGCTCGCCTTCCCACTCCAGGCGCCGGCAATGCCGGCACGGGGTGTCGTCAGAGCAGGGGCGCTCTTCGGTTGCCCTTTCGCACAGCAGCGCCCGGGCGAGCTCTATGGCTTTCGCCTTGCGGCCCTCCAGGTTGGAGCCGTAGAGGATCACCGACGGGTAGAGGCGCTCCTGGCGCGCCGCGGCGAAGGCCGCCTCGACATTCACTCCCCGGCTCCGTCGACGATCTCGGCCAGAGTGTCTTCGACCTGGCGCCAGGTCGTCTCCACATCACCCCTCGAATCGATCAGGCGGAAACGCTTCGGATCGTCTTCGGCGAGGGCCAGGAAGCCTTCGCGGACCCGTTGGTAGAAGGCCAGGTCCAGGGCATCGAAGCGATCGAGGCCACCCTCACTCTGCCGCCGTGTCGGGCTCTGGCCACGTTCGCGAGCGGCCTCCGGCGGTAGGTCGAAGAGCAGGGTGTGATCGGGGCGTCGACCGTCGGTGGCGAGGATATCCAGCCCCTGCAGCCATTCCCGCGGGAGCCCGCGACCGGTGCCCTGATAGGCCAATGAGGAATCGGTGAAGCGATCGCACAGCACCCAAGTCCCGGCCGCAAGCGAGGGCTCGATGACCTCTGCCAGATGCTGCCGGCGGCTGGCAAAGACCAGCAGGGCCTCCACCCGGGGCTCGAAGCGCTCCCAGCGGGGATCCAGAAACAGTTCCCGAATGGCATCGCCGAGCGGGGTGCCGCCGGGCTCCTTGGTGCAGCAGACGTCGTAGCCGCGCGCACGCATCCACTCCCCGGCGCGTACCAGATGAGTGCTCTTGCCGCTACCGTCCAGCCCTTCGAAAGTGATGAATGCCGCTGCCATGGGGGATCGATTCTCCCTGAGAGTCTCGAGGAATTTCCGCGCCGCTTCAGCGGTTAATATAACTGCTATGGGCACCTCGCCGGCAGCGATCGAGCGGATCTTTTACGACGGCGATTGTGGCGTCTGTCACTGGTCGGTCAGCCTGGTGGCGCGCAGTGATCGCCGCCGAGGCGCTGGCGCTGATGAGGCCTTTCGGTTCGCTCCCTTGGGCGGCGAAGCGTTCCAGCAGCACGTGCCGCCCGAGATCGCCCGCGACCTGCCGGATTCCCTCATCGTGCAGACGGCCGACGGCTCCATCTTGCTGCGTTCCGATGGCCTGATCCACATCCTGAGCCGGCTCGGCTTCGTCGAGCGTTGCCTGGGTGCGCTGCTGCGTCTCGTACCGCGGCCGATCCGCAACTACTTCTACGATCGCTTCGCCGAGCGCCGCCACCGCTTCGCCGAGCGCCC
>JBCCGX010000881.1:0-4529 GCA_039029035.1 Acidobacteriota bacterium
ACGAAGACCAGACCGCGGGCGAAGTATCACACCCAGAGTGTCGCTCCCGAGATGCCCAACCAGCGGAACGACCATCGATCGCCTTGGGTGAGAGCGGCGGCCTCGGCAAGGATCACGACTTCGGCACAGGCTGAGACTCCAGCCAACGCCGCCATTCGTAGGCCAGGTTGCCATTCCCTTCGATTGCGGCTTCGACTTGCCGCAGGCCCTCGGCACGCGTTTCGGGGGCCAAAGCCAGGAGAGCTCCGCGCACCGCGAGCGCTTCGTAGAGCGCGGGATCGACGCGCAAGGCTTCCGTGGCAAAAGCGATCCCGTGAGGAGCCAGGGGCTCGTCCAAATCGGCCAACTGTGAGGCTCTATCGCCACGGGCAAGAAGGAAGCGCCATACCAATCGGGCCAGGGTCAGGTGGTTCAAGGAGTCCGTGGGTTCCTGCGTGGCGGCAGCTCGTAGAGAACCGAGGGCGGTGGCGAAAGCTGGCGGATCGAAGCGGCCCTGCCGGGCTTGCCAGTCGGCCAAAATCAGCTCCGCCTCGCCCCAGGCGCGCCGGGCGTCGGCGCGTTCGGCGTCGACCTCCAGGGCGCGTTCGGCGTGGGCGATGGCCGCTCTGGCCCGCTCGCGGGGCGAGCGCCCCTCGCTCATCAGGTAGTTGGCCTCCACCAGAGCCAGCTCGGCCAGCTCGACGTGCGGCCCGGGCAGGCGGGGCAGCTTGGCGATGCCCTTGGCGTACCATTGGCGACATTCTTCGGCCCGCGGCCGCGGATCGCGCCCGTGCAGGGCCTCGTATCGGGCCAGGCCGATAAAGGCCTGGGCCCGCATCAGCATGCCGAAGGCGGCTTCGGGGTTGAGCTTGAGGAAACGATCCGCCGTGCGGATCAAATCGTGCAACGTTTCGGTCGGATCGCCGCCGGTCTTCAGGATCCAGAAGCTGCGGGTCAGATGCGCCCCGGTCAGAATGCTCGGCACCGAGTGTCGGTTGGGATCGATCGCGGCAGCGCGCTGCATGGCGGCTTCGACCCGATCGAGATCCGACACCGGATCCTGTCCGGTCTCGACCTTGTGCTCCGCCCGGTAGATCAGAGGATGGGCTAGCTGCGTGTAGCCCGAGATTTCGTCGGGATCGTTGGCGATCGCGGCCTCGGCAAACTGCACCGCGCGATCGTAGTCGTCTTTCGGATCGCCCCCGCGGTTGGCATTGTAGTAACCACGCTGGGAAAGAATCTGCGCCAAGAGACCATTGACGAAGCCGTAGGCCGGCTCGAGCGCCATCGCCTTCTCGAGCCGCTCGATTGCCCGAACCATCGCCGGTCGTGGATCCTTTCCAGAACGACTCAAATAGGTGGCGCGCAACAATTCGCCCTGGCCCAGCATCCGATAGGCTTCGCCGCGATTCATCGGATTGTCGAGAGAGCCAGCGAGCAGCGCCTCGATCTTGTCCAAGGAAGGCGCCGGATCCTCATCGAGGTCCCAGACCTGGGTGTCGACCAGATCCAGCCAGACCGCCGCTTCGGTGAAGTCCAACCCCTCGAGATCCGGATGGATCGCGCGCGCGCTTTCGCAAGCCGAGACCGCCGCCGCATGAAGGTCCTTGGCGCCGGGGCGTACGTAGCGCACCGCAAGGCCCAGGCGACGCTCACGGATGTTGCACAGCCGCAGGTAGCCGTGCGGATCACTGCGGCCGACGGCCAAGGCGGCGACCGCAGCCGCTTCCGCCGCGGCCAAGAGACGGTCCGCCTCGTCGAGCTCCCCGGCAGCCGCTGCCGCGGCTCCCTGGCGCTGCAACGCCTGGGCCTCGAGCAGACGCGCCTCGTAGAGACCCGGATTCTGCTCTCTCACCTCCCGGCTCTTGGCGATCGCCGCATCGAGCTCCTGACGATAGAGGGCGATACGCGCCGCGAGCAGCTCCGGTACCTCGAGCTCGACGCCTTCGCTGCGAGAGAGCATGGCGAGGGCCGTGTCGCGGAGCTCGAGCTGTGCCTCGCTGCGCAGGCGCGCGCGCGTCTCCGGATCGCCCAGGCGCTCCACGGTCTCCAAACGCCGCTCGTAGAGGGCGCCGAGGGTCGATCCGAGGGCCAGGGCGACTTCCGGCCGCTGGTAGCCGATCTGCCAAGCCTTCTCCAAGTGCCGGCGGGCAGAGGTGAGCTCGCCGAGTCCCAGGCCACCCCGGCCGAGAGCATAGTGGACCAGGCCTTCCCCCCAGCCGAGCCCGAGCCAGCGCTGTTCGATCTGCGCCATCGTCGCACGGATCCGCTCGAGGTCGCGAGTCATGTCGTGCGCTGGCAGCAGGTAGGCGACCCGCTGCAGCCACTCGATGCGCTCCACTTCGCGCGTCAGCTCTTGGGTCGCCTGGGCCAGGCGCTCGGCACGACCGCGTGAGCGCCCTTCGAGGATCAGACCGGTCATCAAAAGGGCCACCAGCATGACACCGGCGGTGAACGCCGCCGGATGCCGACGCACCAGCTTGCCCAGGCGATAGGGCAAGCTCGGCGGGCTGGCGGCCACTGGCTCGTGGCGCAGATGACGCTCGAGATCGTCGGCCAAAGCGGCGGCCGAGCCATAGCGCGCATCAGGCTCCTTGGCGATGGCCTTGAGCAGGATCCAATCCAAATCGCCCCGCAGACGCTGGCGCAGCTCCAGGGTCGTCGCCCGACGCCCGGCCTCGATCACGGCCCGGGTCGCTTGATCGACCGTCGTCGTCACCGCGGTGCTCGGCCGCCGTGGTGCGTCCTCGGAGATTTGCCGCAGCAGCCGTGGTAGGGAATCCTCACCGCTCTGGTAGGGGCGCTGGCCGGTCAGGAGCTCATACAGCACCACACCCAGGGAGTAGACGTCGGTGCGGGTGTCGACGTCCTCGGCTCGGTTCAGCGCCTCGGGGCTCATGTAGGCCGGCGCCCCGAGCAGGAACTTGCCGGTCAGGATGGCCGAGTCGGTGAGCGGGACATCGAGACTCTTGGCGATGCCGAAGTCGATGATCTTCGGCACCGGCTGGCCGTCGACCTTGGTAACCAGGATATTCGATGGCTTCAGGTCGCGATGAATGATCTGGTGGCGGTGGGCATGCTCGACCCCGCGACAGACCGAGATCATCAAGCGGATCCGCTCCTCGATGGTCAGCCGATGCTCGTCGCTGTAGTCGACCAGCGACGTGCCTCGAACCACCTCGAGGGCGAAGTAGGGGAAACCGTCTTCAGTGGCGCCGGCATCGAGAATCCGGCCGATGTTGGGATGCTGCAGGCGGGCCAGGGCCTGGCGCTCGCCGTCGAAACGGGCCCGCGCCGTTTCGTCGGCGAAGCCGTTACGGATCAGCTTGAGGGCGACGCGACGCTCGAAGGGCTCCTTTTGCTCGGCCAGGTAGACCCGACCCATACCGCCCGTACCGAGCACCTCGAGCAAGCGATAGGGGCCGATCTGCTGTGGATCCGCCAGGATCAGCTCGGCCTCGCCGGATGGCGCTCCCGAAGGGTTGGCCGAACGGCCTGAGGTGCCTTCTCCATCCACGCCGGTCTGTGGCGAGAGAATCGTCTCGGCATGCTCCTCGGCCACCGGTCGATTGAGGAAGTCGTCGGGCAGCTCGTCTTCCGTATCGAGCAGCTCGTCGAGCTCTTCGGCCAGTGCCGGATCCTGCCGCCGAACCCGCTCGACGTAACGCCGGCGCTTGGCCCCTCGCAGGGCAAGAGCCTGATCGAGGACTTCCATCAGTCGCATCGGCTGCTGCTCCGAGCTCATGGATTCGGCACGACCCTTCAGCTGGCACTGGCTGGCGGTTGACAGAGTACCGCCGGATTTGGCGAATAGGTAAACGACGTCCGGAATCGCCCGCGCGCACGCCGGTTGCAAGCCAATCCTAGCGGTGGAGCCGTGCCGCGCCGGGCTCGTCCGAGAGAACGAATAGCGATCAGGCTATCACTTGTCGGCCTGCCGTCTCTTGGCAGAATCGCTGTCCATCGGCAAGAACCCTGCTCGATTGGCTCACCACACTGTAGCCGCAACCAAGCTCCCAACTTATCACTCGATTGGGCTTCGCCCGGAGGCCAGCTCGGGACGCGACTCCTTTATAATCGACGGATCGGATCGGAGTCGGTCTCCCGAGGGGATCCAAGGGGCGCATCACCTTACCCCGGCTCACAGATCCCAAGGTGCTGGCTTGAGACGCTGTTTCTTAAAAGAGCTGAGGCACTGACCCGGTGTTAGGCACAGTGATAGGTGCCCTCCCGGCGATCCGCCCGTGGTGGTCATCTCGCACCATACTGTCGCTTGTCCTGGCACCCCTCCTGGCTGCATTTTCCGTCGCGGCGCAGGAGCCGGTCGTAACAGGCCACAAGCGGTTCCATGTCGAACGCTGGACGGTCGACGACGGTCTGCCGGTCGATGGCCTAACCCAAGTTGTGCAGACCCAGGACAGCTATCTATGGATCAGCACCTTCGATGGCTTGGTGCGCTTCGACGGGCAGCGCTTCACGGTCTTCGACATCGCCCGCGTCCCCGAGCTGGGCAGCAATCGGATCAGCGAGCTCTCCGAGACTCGCGATGG
>JBCCGX010000882.1:0-4526 GCA_039029035.1 Acidobacteriota bacterium
AACATCGGCCTGGCGCTGGCCGACGAGGCTCTCGGCCTGCGCCAGCAAGAGCTTGGCCCCGAGCACCCCGACGTGGCCGCCAGCCTGGTCATGACAGCGAGGTTGGAGAGCGAAGTCGGCAACTACGAGCGCAGCGAAGATTTCTTACAGCAAGCTTTGGCTCTCAACGAAGCCAAGTACGGCAAAGAGTCTCACCAGGTCGCCGCGGTGCTCAAGACGCTCGGTGCGATCCACGAGGAAACGGCACGCTATGACGAAGCCCTGGCGATCTACGATCGGGCGCTGGCCATCGCCGAGACGATCGATGGACCCGAGTCTCTGGATGTCGCCGATCTGGCGAACAACCTGGGCGTTGTCTACTGGCGGCGCGACGACTACGCCATTGCCGAGGATCAGTATCGCCGCGCCCTGGCAATCAGGGAGAAACAGCTCGATTCGCACCACCCCAGCGTGGCACAGACCCTCAACAATCTCGGCGATCTGCTACGCGATACCGAACGTCTCGAGGAAGCCGCCAAGATCTACCAGCGTGCGCTCGAGATCCGTGAGCAGGTCCTCGGCCTCGACCATCCGCAGCTCGGAATCTCGCTCAACAGCCTGGGCAACCTGCACAACGCCCTCGGCAACTGGAGTACGGCGGAGCAGCTCTTCCAGCAAGCGCGAGAAATCTGGCAGCAGGCGCTCGGACCGGAGCACGATTGGGTTGCCTACACTCTGCACAACCTGGGTTTCAACTACTACGCCCAGGGGCGTGATCGAGAGGCGGAGGCCATGCAACGCCAAGCGCTGAGGATCAACCGAGCCGCTCTCGGCGAAGACAATCCCAGAACCGGCACCTCCCTGGTCATGCTGGGTCAGGTTCTACGCGCGCAAGGTCGCCTGGAGGAAGCCGCGCAGGCTCTCGATGCGGCGCGGGTGACCTTCGATCGGCCGAACTCGAGTTGGGAACTGGCAGCCTGTCTCACCGAGCGCGGCCTGGTCGCTCTCGAGCAGGGGGATCCGGAGACCGCCGAGCAGTTCCTCGAAGAGGTGCGATCGATGGGGGAAGCGGGTCTCGTGGCCGAGGGTCGTCTCGGTGACGCCTTGCTCGGTCTGGCAAAGCTGGAACAGTTCCGCGGCCGGCCTCAGCAGGCCAAAGAGTTGGCTCGGCAAGCCATTCCACTCCTGGCGACCGATTTCGCCCCCAGCCACCGCCATCTCGTCGAGGCAGAACAGCTGGCCAGTGGTGGGTAGCCCCTCGCGCGACGGTCTGGCCGGCTCCGCCCCCTGGAAGCTGGCGACGAAAGACGCGCACGATCCAGCGCAATGAGGTAGGGTCGCGCGACCATGACTGAGCCGACCTCCAAGCCCCCCTCCCCTACCTCCTCGACTTCGCCGTCCGAATCGCCCACCTTCGCCGATCTCGATCTGCCTCCCCCCGTCCTCCGCGCCATAGCTGACGTCGGCTACGAGGCCCCGTCCTCGATCCAGGCCGAAGCGATCCCGCCACTGCTGGCCGGGCGCGATCTCATCGGCCAAGCCCAGACCGGCACCGGCAAAACCGCCGCGTTCGCCCTGCCGGCCCTCAGCCGGCTCGATATCCGCAGGCTGGTGCCGCAAGTCCTGGTACTGGCTCCGACCCGCGAGCTGGCGATCCAGGTCGCCGAGGCGATGCAGACCTATGCCCGTTACCTGAAGGGCTTTCACGTCGCGCCGATCTACGGCGGCCAACGGATCGAAGGACAGTTACGCCAGCTGAACCGCGGTGTGCATGTCGTCGTCGGCACGCCGGGGCGGGTCCTCGATCACCTGCGCCGCGGTACCCTGAAGCTCGATCACCTGGCAACGGTGGTGCTCGACGAGGCCGACGAGATGCTGCGCATGGGCTTTCTCGAGGAAGTGCAGAGCATCCTCGACCAAACGCCCGAGTCGAGGCAGGTCGCCCTTTTTTCCGCCACCATGCCGGGACCGATCGCCCGGGTGGCGAAGACCTACCTGCGCGATCCGGTGGAGGTCAGGATCCGCGCCAAGACCGCCACGGTCGCGACGGTCAAGCAGCGCTACTGGCGCATCGCCGGAGTGCAGAAGCTCGACGCCCTGACCCGCATCCTGGAGGTCGAAGACTTCGATGCCATGCTGGTCTTCGTCCGCACCAAAGTCGCCACCGCCGATCTGGCGGAGAAGCTCGAAGCGCGCGGCTTTGCCAGCGCACCGCTCAACGGCGACATGAACCAAGCCATGCGCGAGCGCACGATCGAGCGACTGAAGAAAGGCAAGCTTGACATCGTCGTCGCCACCGACGTCGCCGCCAGGGGCCTGCACGTCGACCGTATCAGCCACGTGGTGAACTACGACATCCCGTACGACGTGGAAGCCTACGTCCACCGTATCGGCCGCACCGCGCGGGCCGGGCGCAAGGGCGAAGCGATCCTCTTCGTCGCCTCACGCGAGCGCCGGATGCTGCAAGCCATCGAGCGCGTCACCCGGCAGCGAATCGCCCCGATGCAGCTGCCGACGCGCGAGGACATCACCGATCGGCGGATCGCCCGCTTCAAGCGCAAGATCTCCGACACCCTCGAAGGGCAGAACGTCGACTTCTTCGCTGACATCCTGGCCGACTACCTGGACGAGGAGGATGTCGATCTGATGCAGGTGGCGGCTGCTCTGGCTCTCCTCGTGCAGCAGGATCGGCCCCTGGTGCTGCCTGGCGGTCCCAAGGCGCCCAAAGGGTCCGAGTCAGCCCGCGGTACGAGGCCGGAGGAGCGATTCCAACCGGATGTCCGGCCCTCCGACATCGTCTGGCAACGCTACCGAATCGAGGTCGGCAGAGACCATGGCGTCCAACCCGGCAACATCGTCGGGGCGATCGCCAGCGAGGCCGAGCTCGACGGTCGCTACATCGGCCGGATCAAGATCTTCGAGACCTTCAGTCTCGTCGAGCTGCCGGAAGGCATGCCGCGCGAGACCTTTCGCCACCTGAAGACCGTCCGTATCGCAGGCCGGGAGCTGCGCATCTCCAGCGCCGGCAGCTCACCCGTAGGACGACGAAAGCCGCGTCCGTCGAAGAGCGAGAAAGTCACTTCGAAGCTGGCGCTCAAGCGCAAGAAAAAGAAGCGGAAGAAGCGCCTGGGTAAATCGAAGAAAAAGTCGAAGCCTTCCCCGAGCTAGCGCCCCAAGATCTCCGCCGGAGCGGAGATCTTGGCCCAACCCACCGTGCCAGGAGCCCGTTGCTGTTCGCAAGAGGCTCCTACTCTTTCTTCGGCTCGAAACGAGGCATCGGCTTGCGCGGCAAGGGCTGGTCGCGCATCGCGGCATGGTAGAGAAATGACGCCAGCACGACAGACGCCTGGACCAGATCCTCGCGCACCACGTGATCGAGCACGTCCATGTTGGTGTGGTGGGTGCGGGTCCAGTAATCGAGGTTGTCCTGAATGAACTGGAAGCCGGGCAATCCGACGGCCTCGAAAGCCTGGTGGTCGGTCCCTCGCCGACCGCGGGCGGTCACGGTGTCGGCGCCGAGATCGTGGAAGGGCTGCAGCCAGCTGTCGAAAATTTGACCGGCGGCGACGTTGCTCTGCGCCCAGATGCCGCGGATCTTGCCGCCGCCGTTGTCGAGATTGAAGTAGGTCGAGAACCTGGCGTGGTCCGGTTTGACCTCGATCGCGCCCGCCTGAGCCCGCAGGAAGGCTGGTAAATCTTCCGTTTCCGGGTCGTCGGCCGCCGGGGTGGTGGCGAAGTGCCTCTCGACGTAGGCGCGGGAGCCGAGCAGGCCCTGCTCTTCCCCCGACCAAAGGGCGACCCGGATAGCATGCCGCGGCTGCACACCCAAGACTTTCAGGATGCGCACCGCTTCCATCACCACGGCGCAGCTGGCCGCGTTGTCCGTCGCGCCGGTGCCTGCGTGCCAGGAATCGAGGTGAGCACCGGCGATGACGATGCCCCCCGGGCCGCCTGCAGCCGCCGGAAGCTCCCCGATGGTGTTGTAAGCCTGGGTGTCGCTGTCGTGGAACCGAGCGCGGACGTCGATTTCGAGCTCCACGGTGGGAGCCTCGGTGGCCGCATCGGCTTCGGCCGAGGCAGCCTTGCCCCCGCCATCCTCGCTGCCTCCCGGCTCGTCACCGAGCAGCCGGATGAGCAAGTTGTAATGCTCGACCGTCATCACGAGCGCCGGCACACCGGGATTGCCGCCCGGCTCACGCGATCCGCCACCGCCCAAACGCACCAGACCGCCGTCACGCGAGCTAACCGAAAGGGTTGCCAGCACCTTCTCCTCGACCAGGAAATCGTTCAACGCTTGCCGAAAACGCCAACGTTTGAGCATCCGCTGGCGGCGGCCCGGCCGGCCACCATCCTTTTCCGGAATCTCGAACACCTCCAGCTCTTCGAGCTCTTCCTCGGACAACCGCCGCACCGCAGGCTCCAAAGCGCTGCGGAGCTCGCGGGCCTCGTCGAGTAAGAGGATCTTGCCGGCGAGCCGCCCGCGGTACTTTTCGAAGTCCTTCTCCGACTCGATCTCGGCCCGCATCGCCAGCCCCTTCACCGGCTTC
>JBCCGX010000883.1:0-4522 GCA_039029035.1 Acidobacteriota bacterium
CCCGGCTGACGAAGTGCCTGGCACCCGGCTGACGAAGTGCCTGGCACCCCGCGAACGAAGTGCCTGGCACCCAGGCTCACAGACTCGCTAGTGGTTGCCGGCACCCGTGCCGCAGGCGCCGCACTCGCCGGGGGAGTCCCACTCGTACTCCCAGATGTTGGTGCCGGTGAAGGTCGCGGTGGCGCTACCGGGCTGCCCTTGAATGGTACCCGGTAGGGTGATGCTGATGCTGGAGCCACGGCAGAAGATGCCGAGCGGGCAGCTGGTCACGGCGCAGGCGTAGGCGATGTGGCCCTTGGCTTTGGCCTTGGCGCCGAAGCCGCCTTTCTTTTTGATCTTGGTGGCGATGCGATGGCTGCGGAAGAGACCGTTGCCGCCGCGATCCTTGCACTTGGCCTTGACCTTCTCCCAGCTCAGCGTGGTGTTGCAGTACTGGTCGCATTTGCACACCAGCTTGTAGTGCACGTTGGCGAAGTGTTTGCCGCTGGTGTGCTCGGTGGTGTCGGAGTCGTAGTCCATGACATCGGTCTTGGTCTCGGTCTCGGTGCAGTCGCAGTCGTTGGGCACCACCGGCAGGCTCTGGGGCGGTCCGGCGGGGTTGTCCTCGTCGGCGACGCGGGCCAGGCCGTCGGTGATCCCGTCGGCGACGAAAGCCTCGGCCACACGCGGAAACTTCGGATTGCCCGGCAGCCAAAGGAAGGCCGCGCGATAGGCGCGGGTCGCATTGCCCATGGTGGCGGCCACCTGGAAGGTGGTGATGCCTTGAGCGGTGGCCAGGGCAGGCTCTTCGATCGCCGCCAGGTGCAGGGCATCGTCGAGGCTCAGGGAGTAGAGCTCCTCACCGCCGGGATCGTGAATCCAAGGGTGCTCCTCTTCCAGGATCCATTCGACCTCGTGCAGCACAGTGTCTGGCGATTCACCGTTGTCGGACTCTACGGCCAGGGATTCCAGCAGCAGACCGCCAGGTACGTCGGCGACTTCGAGCAGTCGGACCTGGCGGAACGACTCGGGGTAGATCGTGCGAAAGTCCGACAGGGAGAAACGGACCGCCGGGCTCGAGTAGCCCTCGTACTTCGCATAAACCCCTTCGATCGTCTCCTGCAGGCTGCTTTCGGACTGTCCCCACGGGGTGGTCTCGGCGAAGAGCGGCAGGGTGAGCAGGCAGAGGGCGAGGGTGATCAGACTGTGGGATATTCGCGTCGACATTCGGAGACCTCCTTGGGCTGATTCCGGTTGTGAAGGTGGGTTTCAGCCTCTTACGCGAGAAGGTCCGCGAATTCAAACAGGAGGATTCGCAACAACGGTGAGTGGTAGACTGGCTGGAGGTAACTTGATGCAACTGCCCCGCAGGCTTCTATGGATCGATGGATCAGGCGGCGCGATCGCCGGGATCTTGATGCTGCTGCTGCTCGGCTGGCTGACGAAGTGGTACGCGCTGCCGCGAGACCTGGTGCTTCTCATTGGCTGCACCAACCTGGCTTATGGCACCTACTCCCTCTCCCTGGCGCGGCGCTCGCAGCGGCCCAAGGCCCTCATCCATCTGCTGATCGTGGCGAATCTGGTGTGGGGAGCACTCTGTTTACGGTGGGCTGTTCTACACTTCGAAACTGCCAGTTTTTGGGGTCTGGCCCACCTGATCGGCGAAGGCCTCTACGTCGGCGGGCTGGGTTGCCTGGAATGGCGATGGCGCGAGCAGTTGTTGACCGCCTGAAGCTCACTGGATCCTCCATGGGTAAGCCTCGATCGATCGGATGGGCACTGGTGGCGCTGTCGTCAGTGAGCCTGTCTTTCGCCAGCCACTCACTCGCGTCGGACGAAACAAAGCCGCAGACACCAGCCTCCAGCGAGGAGTCAGCGATGGCCGATCCGGTTCTTGCCGTGAGCGAAACCCTCATCGTCGGTACCGAAACGGTTCTCGAGTCGGACGCCCCCGACGACTCTCGTGGTGTCGTCTTCGAGGACGATGGAGAAACGGGCTATTTCTATGCGCGCGATTATTCCGTGCCCGATCAACTCTTCGTCGATGCCTTGCACATCTATTCCGTTAGGGGTGTCACCGATAGGGAAAAACCCTCGAAGTTGCATATTCTGTGGTCGTCCGACTACCGCTACGCCGCCTTGATCATCAATCAGTATCCTCACGCGGCCTTCGACTTCGTCGAGAAAATTGGATACTCGAGAGACAGCTTCCCCGACCCGGATCCCAGGACCGGCTGGTCACACGAGCCCTGGAGCGACGAGCTTCGAAACGTCTTTTATAAATAGGAAGCACGCACCCTCGATGTCCATCTTGGAGAGAGTCGACCGCTGGTGGGATCCCGGCCGGCCCCTGCGCGAGGTTCTCTTCGAGGCACGAGGTGCCCTGCCCGGGGATACGCCGAACCCGATCATCAACGACACCACCGACGAGTTCCGCCTGAAGCATTTCGACGAGTTCATCGAGCACACGGAGTACGAGCTCGCTCTGGATACGCTGATCTATATTGCCGAGGCGTGTACCGACGACGGAAAGGTGGTTCCGCTGCGGTTCTGGACCAAGGCGTTGGAGGCAGCTGAGATGATGTCGCTGGACGATCAGACTCGAAGTTGCCGCGCAGAGATCGATCGGGCCGAGAAGCCACACCAGGCCTGAGGCGCTGGACTTCTTGCCCATGCGAACGTTGCACTTTCTCGACTACGTGGCGATCTCGGCCTACTTCCTGGCTTTGTTCTGGGTCGGATTGTCGATCTTGCGATCGAAGAAAGAGAAGGGCGAGGTCGAGTCCTTCCTGGCGGCGGACCGCAACATGGGCTTGTTTCAAACCACCTGTACGACCGCCGCGGGTGATCTGGGAGGTGGCTTCAGCATCGCCATGGGAGGCTTGGGATTCACCCTGGGGATCTCGGGCTCCTGGCTGATCGCCATGTCGGGGCTCAGCATCGTGTTGGCCTCGTTCTTCATGGTGCCCAAGGTCAAACGCTGGGCCGACCACTGGAACGGCCTGACGACCGGAGATTTGTTCGCCGCCCGCTACGACCGCAGGACAGCCACTGTGGCCGCATTGGTCATCGGCCTGGCGTGGGCGACCTTTGTCGGCGGTCAGATCATCGCCGGCGGCAAGCTCCTGCAGGTCACGCTGAACGTGGATCCGACCCTGGCGATCCTTATCGTCGGCCTCATCATCCTGGCCTACACCACGATGGGTGGGCTCAAGGCGGTCATCTATACCGATGTCCTCCAGATGATCGTTCTGATGGTCGGTATCCTCCTGCTCCTGGTGCCGATCGGTCTGGTGCAGGTCGGCGGCTGGCAGGCCATGGCCGAGACGCTGTCGGCGAGCCAGGAGACCGCCTCGCTGGTGGATTGGACCGCCGCCGGTTGGAAGCAGATCTTCGGCTGGTTCTTTTCCGTCCTGCCGATCTGGTTCATCACCATTGTCGGTCTGCAACGGATCGTGGCGGCGAGGGACGCCAAGACAGCGAGTCGAGCCTTCTTCTTGACCGGCGTGCCGATCGAATGGCCTCTATTCGCCGTCGGTAGTACCTTGGTCGGCATGATCGCCCGCATCCTCATGCCGGAGCTCGCCGACCCGGAGTTGGCGACCCCGACGATGATCATGACCCTGCTGCCGGTCGGTGTCGGCGGCCTGGTTATCGCGGCCTACATCGCGGCGGTCATGTCGACTGCGGACTCCTGCCTGATCGGCCCCGTCGCCATCTTCACCAATGACATCTATCGCCAATACATCAACCCAGAGGCCGACGACGCGCGGCTGGTCCGGGTCGCGCGGATCGCCACTGTGGTGATCGGCCTCTTCGCCATCGGCACAGCCTACCTCGTGCCCAGCGTGTTGGACTTGATTCTCCATGCCTACACCTTTGGCGCTGCAGGTATCTTCTTTCCCATGCTGGGCCTCCTCTTCTGGAAGCGGGCGACGGCGACTGGCGCTTTCTGGAGCATCGTGCTCGGTGGGTCGTCAGCCGTGATCTGGATCGCCTCGGGTGAGCCCGGAGGCTTTGCCGCGTCCTACGTCGGCTGGCTGGTCTCCTTCTCGGCTCTGGTCATCGTGTCGTTCTTGACGCAGCACAGCCCGCAGGAAGATCTGACAACGTTCTACCAGGCGTAGCGAGAAACTACGGCCGGAACTTTCTTCTCCTCGCGGTGATCTAAAATGGAACCTGCCGCCACCTGGCAGCCGCCACCTGGAGGTGTTGACGTGAGGAGCCAAGCTCTCGGGAAGTCTCTATCGATAACGCTCCCGCTCTATCGAGCCGGGGGTCCGTTGCGAGGCGCATGGACCCCGGTTTTCCTGGTATCGAGTCTGACAACCCTTCTTCTGGCCAGGCCGACCCTCGCCATGGAGCCCTGCCCGCCGGGCACCAGTCCGTGGAGCTTCTGGGTTGTCGCCGGCTTTTCGCTCTACGTCTTGCTGGCCCTGGCCGGAGTCGGCTTGCTAGCGAGAGCTGCGATCCGCGCGAGATCGACGCGCAAGAAGTTGTTGTCCTTCGCAGCGACCTTTTTCGCGTTGGTCTTAGCGGTCGG
>JBCCGX010000884.1:0-4519 GCA_039029035.1 Acidobacteriota bacterium
CCGCTGGAGCGTGCCGGCGACCTTCGTCGATATCGACCGCGACGGCTGGCTCGATCTCTTCGTCGGCAACTATGTCGAGTACACCATCGCCTCCCACAAGCTGTGCCGCACCCTGGCCGGGGCACCGGACTACTGCGGCCCACTGTCCTACAAGCCGGAGCCGGATCGCCTGTTCCGCAATCTGGGCCGCGGCAAAGACGGTCGGGTGAGCTTCGAGGATCTGAGCGCCCGTTCCGGGATCACCGCCGAGTACGGTGGCGGCCTGGGGGCGGTTCCGGCCGACTTCAATGCCGATGGCTGGCTCGACCTCTACGTTGCCAACGACGGCATGCCGAACCAGATGTGGATCAACGGCAAAGACAACCGCTTCCGCAACGAGGCGCTCCTGGCCGGCACCAGCGTCAACCTCATGGGCCAGCCCGAAGCGTCGATGGGGGTCACGGTGGGCGATTTCGACGCCGATGGCGACGAGGACATCTTCGTCACCCACCTGATTCGGGAGACCAACACCCTCTACCTGAACGACGGCACCGGCCTATTCGAAGACGCCACTGAAGAAGCCGGCCTGGGGGCGCCGAGCTGGGCCTTCACCGGCTTCGGCACCGTGTGGTTCGACTACGACAACGACGGCTGGCTCGATCTGCTGGCAGCCAACGGCGAGGTGAAGGTGATCCCCGAGCTCGAAGCCAAAGGCGATCCCCACCCCCTGCACCAAACCAACCAGCTCTATCGCAACCTGGGCGGCGCCGGCACCGGGGTGCGCTTCGCCGAGGTCACGTCCCAGGCCGGCAAGGTGTTCGAGCTCTCCGAGGTGAGCCGCGGCGTGGCGGCCGGCGATGTCGACAACGACGGCGACGCCGACATCCTGCTGCTCAACAACAACGGCCCGGTGCGCCTCCTGATCAACCAGGTCGGCCACGCCAAGCCCTGGATCGGCCTACGTCTCGTGGCCGGTGAGCCGGACATCGACCAGCTCGGCGCCTGGGTCGGAGTCTATCGCGCCGGCGGCTCGCCGATCTGGCGTCGAGTGACCACCGGCGGCAGCTTCCTCTCGGCCAGCGATCCGCGGGTCCTGGTCGGTTTGGGTGATTCGCCTCGGGTCGAGCGCGTCGTGGTGCGCTGGCCCGGCGGCGAGCAGGAGCAGTGGCAGCCGGAAGCGAACCGCTACACCACCCTGCGCCGCGGCTCGGGCCGCCCGGTGGAGGCGCCGTAATGCGCCGGACGGTGAGGCGCCAGACGGTGATGCGACGGACCGCCACGCTCGCCATCGTCCTAGCAGCGGTAGCGGCGCAGGCCCAGGCCCAGGAGATCCCGCAGCTCGATCTGAGCCGGGTCGACCCGGCGGTGCGGGAGCAATTGAGCGACAAGCGCCGCCAGCTCGACGCGCTGCTGGCCCAGGACCCCCAGCCGCCGGGAACCGCCGAGGCCCTCGGCCTGATGGGCCGGCTCTACCTGGCCTACGACTACCTGAAGGCGGGCACCGCCTGCTTGTTAAAGGCGCACGACAAGACGCCTGGCGATGCCGCCGTGCTGTACCTGCTCGGCTACGCCTACGATCGGCAAGGCCAGAAGGCGGAGGCGATGGGCGCCTTCGATAGAAGCCTCACCCACGATCCGACGCAGGCTGTCGCCCGTTTGCGCCTCGGCAACCTGTTCCTGGCACAGCGCAATGACCAGGCTGCGACCGCCCAGTTCGAAGGGGCCTACGCCAGCGACCCCAATTGCCTCGGCGCGCTCTACGGCCTGGGGGAGATCGCTCGCCGGGCGAAAGACGATCAGGCGGCGGCGGACTACTTTCAGCGCGCCTTGGACAAAGCGCCGGACACCACCCAGCTGCGCTACGCCCTGGGCTTGACCCTGCGTCGCCTCGGCCGGCTCGAAGAGGCCGAGGCCCACTTGCGCCAGGCCGATTGGCGGCGCCTCAACTTCGGCGGCTGGCTGGGCTGTGCCGATCCGCTGCTGGCGGAGGTGACGGCTCTGACCACCGGCGCACCGGCCCACCTCATGCGCGGCGCCCAGGCCGCTTTCAAGGGGCGGCCGGAGCTCGAATTGGCCGAGTACCGCAAGGCCGTGGCCGCCAACCCTGAGGATTCCGTCGCCCAGGCCAACCTGGCGACGGCGCTCTACAAGCGCGACCAGCTCCGCGAGGCGGCCGAGCACTACGCCGCCGCCAGCCGTCTGGATCCGGACAACGCCACCTATCGCCACGATCTGGGCCAGATACGGCTCGAGCAAGGCGCGCAAGACGAAGCGCTGGAATTGCTGCAGTCCGCCGCCGAGCTCGAACCGCGCTTCAAAGAGGCGCACCTCAAGATCGCCGGGATCCTGCTGCAGAAGGGCCGCTTCCAAGAAGCGATCGACCACAGCCGCAGCGTCGTCGCGGTCGATCCGGTGAACCGCCAGGCGCGGGTCCAGCTTTCCATGGCGCTGCTGCGCCTCGGCCGCCGCGAGGAGGCCATCACCGAGCTCGGAGGCGTGATGGACGATCATCCGCCGGAAGACCCGGCCGAACGCCTGCAGCTGGCGACCATGCTGGCCACCCTCGGCGACCTGGATCGCGCGTTGAAGCATTTCTTGGCGGTTCTCAGCAGCGCCGACGACGTCGGGGTCCAGGCCACCGCCCACACCCGCATCGGCCAGGTGCGCATCGGTCGCGGCGAGCTGCCGGCAGCGGTCGAGAGCTTCCGCGCCGCCCTCGCTCTACAACCGGAGCATCCGGAGGCGAAGAACCTGCTCGCCCGGGTGCTCGCCCACCAAGGAGGAGGCTGAGCATGGCGCGTCGTTGGTCCATCGGTTGGATGCTGGCCAGCCTCTCACTCGTCGGGGCCTCTTTCGTCGGGGTGTCCACTGCCTCGGCGCAGCACCACGGCGACCATTCGAGCCGGCTGCCGTCGGCCACGTTGCCGCCACCGCCTCTGATGAAGGGCATCGGCCAGAGCTCGATGCCGATCACCACCGACTCCGAGTCGGCGCAGAAGTTCTTCGACCAGGGATTGAACCTGCTCCACTGCTTCTGGGACTTCGAGGCCTACCGCGCCTTCAAGGAAGCGATTCGCCAAGACAGCTCCGCCGCCATGGCCCATTGGGGCCTGTTCATGGCGCTGAACTACAACCAGGTGGAGCTGGCCGGGGAGCGCCAGGCCGCCCTCGACGCGGCGCGCCGCCACAGCGCCGAGGCCACCGAGCGCGAACGGCGTTACATTGCCGCCATCGGTCAGCTGGCGGCCCATAGCGGCCGCGCGGCGCAGGATGCCTACTTGCGCGAGATGGAGACCCTGGTCGCGGCGTACCCAGAAGACCTGCAAGCCAAGTTGCTGCTGATCAAATTCCTGGTGACCGATGCCGGAGGCACCTTCTCCGATCCGCGCACCGAGGAAGCACGCGATGCTTTCGCCCGCGCCCGCGAGCTGCTCTTGCCGCTGCTCGAATCGCACCCGAACCACGCCGCGGTGCACCACTATTGGATCCACGCCCACGAAGGTGGCCCCGATCCCTCCGCCGCCCTCGAGAGCGCCGACCGCCTGCCGCAGCTGGCGCCGAAATCGGGCCACATGCTGCACATGCCCGGTCACATCTACTTCAAAGTTGGGCTGCACGACAAAGCCTACGCCGCCTTCCAGGAGTCCCTGGCCTTCGACCGCGCCTACATGAAAGACCAGGGCATCGATCCGGTGGACAATTGGAACTACGTCCACAACCTCGATTACCTGGTGGCCAACTGCGCCGAGGACGGTCGCTACCGGGAGGGGCAGCGCTACGCTCAGATGCTGCACGACCTGCCGGTCGAGCTGGAACGCTCGAAGTCGGTCGGCTTGGGCTACATTGTCTACGGTGGGCGGACTGCCCCGGCGCGCTTCCACATGCGCTACGGTCGCTGGGACGCGGCGGCGGCCAGCCTGGAGAAGGGCCTGGCCAGCTGGCAGTTTCCGAGCCAGATCTCGGCCGACTACGTTGGCGCCTTGCTGGCCTACGCCCGCGGTATGGCCCTCTTCGCCAGCGGCAACGCCGCCCAGGCCGGGCCGCATTTTCAGACCCTCTTCAGCGTCACTCAGAAGCTCGAGCAGCAGCAGGCCGAGCAGGGCGCCGATTGGTACTTTCAGGCCGCCCGGCGGGTGCTCGAGATCGGTGCCGCCGAGCTCGTCGGCCTGTTGATGAGCAGCCAGGGACAGCACGAGCGCGCCCTGGCCGAGCTCGAGAAAGCCGCCAACCTGGAGCAGGCCCTGGGCTACGGTGAGCCGCCTCACTACTCACGCCCGGTGCAGGAGAGTCTCGGCATCCTCTATCTGCGGGTCGGCCGCTGGCAAGACGCGCGACAGGCCTTCCGCAAGGTGCTCGATGAGCGCCCCAACAGCGGCCACGCCTGGTTCGGCATCGCCAAGTCCCACGAGCTGGCGGGAGAGAAGGCAGAGGCCCGCCGTGCCTACCAACGGCTGCTCGAAGTGTGGCGCCACGCCGACCGCGATCTGCCGCAGATGCAGGCGGCCCAGCAATGGCTGGCGGCGAATCTATGACCTACACC
>JBCCGX010000885.1:0-4517 GCA_039029035.1 Acidobacteriota bacterium
CGATGAAGCCAAGCCCGGTGAGGGCGACGTCATCCTCACTCTGGGCGCTGGCGACATCTACCGTCTGGCCCGAGAGCTCGGCGAGGAGGTGAGCCCATGAGCTCGATGCCGGTCGAAGCGCAGTCGGAGAACCCGGGGGTGACCTCCGCCGACGAAGCCACGGCGAACCGCCGCGAGGCCGGGACTGCGGCAGAGGGCCGGACCGCGCGGCGGGACGAGCAGGACAACGTCGTGCCCTTCCGCCGCGGCTCCGGCGACGTTCGGCCCTTCCGCCGCAGCCCGCTGCGCAAGTACCTGCAGCCGTTTGTCGGTGCGCTCGCCATCGTCGGTCTGCCCACCGCGTTCGTCGCCTGGATCATGCTCTCACCGCGCTTTGCTCTGGTCGAGCTGACGGTGGAGAGCGGCACCCGGGTGCCCGAGGTGTGGGTTCGCCAGACCTTGAAGCCGCTTCTCGGCACCAACCTACCGCTGCTCTCGCTGCGCCAGGCGGAGAGCCTGCTGCACCGACACCCGTGGGTGCTGCGGGCCGACCTGCGCAAAGAGCTGCCCGGCCGGCTGATCGTCACCGTGACCGAGAAGCGCGCCGTAGCCCTGTTGCGTGGCTCAGAGCTACATCACTCAGAGCTGCATTACATCGATATCGACGGGGCCACCATCGCTCCCTTCGATCCCCTGGCCGGGTCGGCCGATCTGCTGCTCGTCAGTCGTGAAGGCCCGGCCGAAGCCAACCCAGCGAGCGGCGACGATCCAGGCGCGCGCTCGGCCGTCCGATTGGCCGAAGAGATCGCCCAAACGGCGCCCCACTGGAGCGCTGGCCTGTCGGAGATCGTCATCCTCGGCGAAGAAGATTTCAGAGTCTACACATCGAGCTTGCCCTTCCCCCTGCTGGTCAGGGCGGGCACGCTGCAAGACAAAGCCCGTCGCTTAGAGGCGTTGCTACCGCAGATCACCGAGCGCTACGGCGCCGCGGTAGCCATCGACCTACGTTTCGCACGGCGGATCATCGTACAACCGTCCGCCCACGGCCGAGCCTCCCGAAGCTCGCGGCCTGGGGCGGCAAACTTTAAGGCGGCAGTGGATCATGTCCAACTTGGATGACTACCTCGTAGGAATCGACATCGGCTCCTCCAAGATCGGGGTGTTGATCGGCCACCGGGACGAGGCAGGCGCGCTCGAGGTCGTCGGTAAGGGGCTCGCCCCCAATCGCGGCACGCGGCGCGGCAACATCGTCAACGTCGAGCAGACCGTCGAGGCGCTCAAACAGGCGACCGAAGAAGCCGAGGTCATGGCAGGCGTTGAGATCTCGCGCTCCTACGTCGGCATCGCCGGCTCCGACATCCGCAGCGTCAATTCGCGCGGCATGGTCTCGGTGACCCGGCGCGACCGCGAGATCACCCGGCAAGACATTCAGCGGGTGCTGGAAGCGGCGCAATCGGCGGCTCTGCCGTCGGATCGCGAGGTGCTGCACACCATCCCGCAAGAGTTCCTCGTCGACGAGCAGGGAGGCATCGTCGACCCACTCGGGATGCTGGGCAGCCGGCTGGAGGTCAACGTGCACCTCACCACCGCCAACATCACCCGCACCAAGACGCTCCAGACTTGCGTCAACCGGGCCGGTATCGAGGTCATCGAGGCGGTCTTCGAGCCCCTGGCCACGGCCGAGGGGGTGCTGTCGGACGACGAGCGTGAGCTCGGCGTGCTGCTGATCGACATCGGCAGCGGCAGCACCGAGTTCGCCCTCTTCGCCGAAGGTGAAGTCGTGCACTCCGCCGTGCTGCCGATCGGCGCCAGCCACTTCACCAACGACCTCGCCATGGTGCTGCGCACGCCGTTCGCCGAAGCCGAGCGCATCAAGCTCAAGTACGGCTGCTGCCTCGAAGCGATGGTCGACGACGGCGAGGGCGTCACCGTGCCGGCGGTGGCCGGCGGCGCCCAGCGCGTGGTGCCCAAGCGGGAGATCTGCGAGATCCTCGAGCCGCGGGCCGAGGAGATCCTCAGCCTGGTTCGCGACGATCTGGCCAAGAACGGCTGGGACGAGAACCTGCGGGGCGGGGTCGTCCTCACCGGTGGCGGCGTGCAGCTCGACGGCCTGCTCGAGCTCGCCGGCCAGATCTTCTCCTCCACCGTCCGCTACGGCCTGCCGCAAGGTTTGGGCGGCCTGGTCGACGTCATCAACAGCCCCACCTGGTGCACCGCTTCGGGCCTGCTGCTCTACGGCTCGGCCAGCGAGCAAAACCAGAACCGCAACCAGAAGCGGCGGAGCTTCACAGTACGCAAGATCATCGGCACGCTGCGCGGCGTGTTCTCCGATTTGCTATAGCGACCGATCAAGAAGGGAACGAAAATGATCCTATTAGACGACTCACCCAAAGACTCGAGCGGTCTGCCCATCACGCTCGAAGCGCCCCATCAGGCGCCGGCGAAGATCAAGGTCATCGGTATCGGCGGGGGCGGTGGCAACGCGGTGAACCGCATGATCAAAGCGCAGCTGCGCGGTATCGAGTTCATCTCGGCCAACACCGACCTGCAAGCCTTGCAGCGCTCCGAGGCGCCGACCAAGCTGCAACTCGGCGAAGGCCTGACCCGCGGCCTGGGCGCCGGCGGCGAGCCCGAGGTCGGCCGGGAATCGGCCCTCGAAGACACCGAGCGCATCCTCGAAGTGTTGGACGGGGCCGACATGGTCTTCCTCACTGCCGGCCTCGGCGGCGGCACCGGCACCGGCGCGGCGCCGATCCTCGCTTCCCTGGCGGCCGAGATCGGTGCCCTCACCGTCGCCGTGGTCACCAAGCCCTTCGGCTTCGAAGGACGTCGCCGGCTGACCCTGGCCGAGCGCGGGGTGGAGGAGCTACGCAACTCTGTCGACACCCTGATCACCATCCCCAACGAGCGCCTGCTGAGCTTCGTCGATCGCGGCACGCCGCTCACCGAGGCCTTCCTCATCGCCGACGATGTGCTGCGCCAGGCGGTGCAGGGGATCAGTGATCTGATCACCGTGCCGGGCGAGATCAACGTCGACTTCGCCGACGTCAAGACCATCATGACCGGGATGGGCATGGCACTGATGGGCACCGGCATCGCCAAGGGCGAAAACCGCGCCCTCGAAGCCGCCCAGCGGGCGATCTCCTCGCCGCTGCTCGAGGAGACTTCGATCGAAGGCGCGAAGGGCGTGCTGCTCAACATCTCCGGCGGTCACGACCTCACCTTGCACGAGGTCGCCGAGTCGGCGCGCATCATCTCCGAGGCGGTCGATCCGGAGGCCAACATCATCTCCGGCATGGTGATCGAAAACGACCTCGAAGACGAGATGAAGGTCACCGTTATCGCCACCGGCTTCGATCGCGCCGCCGATCGGCGGGAGACCCCGGCCGAGGTGCGCTCCGCCGTCAACGCCTGGCGTCCGGCCTCGCGCACCGCCAAAGCGTCCGCTCCGGTGGTGTCCGCCCCTGCGGCGTCGGTCCAGCCCGCCGCCGCGCCACCCCAGGCTGTGGCGCCCCCTGCGCCCGCGCGCCCGCCGGCGATCGAAGCCAGCGAGCCGCCCGCGCACACGCCGCACGCGCGCCAGGCCCGGCCGGAGAGCGTGCCGCTGACCGCTGCGCCGCCAGCGGAAGCCCCGCGGCGAGAGCCGTCCTTCGCCTCGCCAGCGGATCTTTCAGAGCAGGAACTGGCGCCGACACCGGCCGCCCCGGAGCCGCCCGTGCAGCAACCCTCGCTTTTCCGCGAGCCACCGCCGCAGGAAGACTTTGCCGACGAGCCGGCAAGCGACGACGACGGGGAGATCCCCTTCTACCGCAAAGTCCTTGCCCAACGCCACGCCGACGACCCCGGCGGCTACGGACCCAACTGGTCCAACGTCGACGACTACGACATCCCGACGGTGCTGCGCAAGCAGATGGATTGAGCGAGCTTCCGGTCTAGCCTGGGGTTGAAACCCCAGGCTACGTTCTTCTGTCTCTCCGGGACAGTCGCCCTAGGGGCGCGAGTCCGTAGCCCGGGATTTCAATCCCGGGATTCCAGGCCAGTCGATCCCGGGCTGTGAGGCCAACCTCGGCCGTCAAACCGCCGCCAGCTGCTCTTCCAGCATCTGGCGCTGGTAAAGATCGGCGTAGATCCCACCCCGCGCCACCAGCTCGTCGTGGGTGCCGCGCTCCACCACGTGCCCGGCATCCAGCACCAGGATCCAATCGGCCAGCTGTGCCGCCGATATCCGGTGCGACACCTGCAGCACCGTGCGGCCAGGGAACACCGTCCGCAGGTTGCTCAAGATACGCTCTTCCGTTTGCGTGTCCACCGCCGATAGGCAATCGTCGAGCAGCAAGATCCGCGGGTCGCGGATCAGCGCCCGGGCCAGGGCCACGCGTTGCTTCTGGCCGCCCGAGAGGGTGATGCCGCGCTCGCCGACCATCGTATCCAGCCCCTTGGGGAAGGATGCCAGGTCATCGGCCAACCCGGCCAGCTTGGCCACCCGCTGCACCTCGTGCTCGCTCGCGTCCGGCTTGCCGAAGGCGATGTTCTGGCGA
>JBCCGX010000886.1:0-4511 GCA_039029035.1 Acidobacteriota bacterium
CGTGGAGGGAGGCCAGTCGAGGTGCAGTCGGTGCCGGAGCTGCAGGAGCCGTCGTTCGTTGGGGGACGCTGCGTCGGCGATTTGGGTCGCAGAGAGCCTGCTTCCCATGCCCGGCTCCGGCGCCGACTGCCTATCTCGGGCAGGATGCTGCTAAGCCGTCCACGGGGCTGTGGGTCGAGAAACCAAAGAAAGTTGCCCTCGGTGACTCAATTCGGCCCTGTTTGCCGTCTTAACCTGGATGAGCGGGATTCGAGCCCATACTCTGGGCGAACGAGAGACGGGTGATCGTAGGTTGGCCGAGGGCGCTTCGAGGCCGTTGCGAGGCGGTTGCGCGGTGCGCGGTGACGAAGCGACCTCAGCCTTAGACACCTTAGCTTCAGACACCTTACTCAAAGGGGATAGATCATGAGTTCCAAGCACTTGTCAAAGCTCGTCATCGCTGTCTGCATCGTCGCTGGTCTCGGTTTTCTGACGGAAGGCTCACCGAGTAATGGGCCGACGATTGCCGGCGAATACGCCTGGGTGCGGACCAACGCGGCCCAGAACGATCCCAGGCAGGCGATATGTGATGCTTCGCGGCCAGGCGACGATTGTGTCGAGTTGTGCATGATCCTGAACAACACCAACAGCGTGCCGACGGGCAATTTCTGTTGTGTCGATCCGGGCGATATCGGCGGCTGGGACGGCCCGGAAGAGTGCACCCTCAGCGTGCCGTAAAGCTGAGTGATCCAACCGGACCGCGGTGACGGTCGCCGCGGTCCTCGAGTCGAGCTCGTGGCCCGAGCTCAAAGGATTCGTGTGTCCGATCGGATCTGACACCAGCCGGCGGCATGCCGCTGGTGGCTCCGATGGGCGGCGCGAACCCTTGGTCAGCACCGCAGGCGGTGAGCCTGCTGGCGACGGACATCGCGATCGTGTGGAACGTGATGTCTCTTCAACGATGCCCGCTAATTCCAAGCGGCAACAACCCGAGGAGATCTCAGATGAGCGCATCGAAGACCCTGACCCGATCCCTATCGACTCTCGCCCTGGCGGCAGTTCTTGCCGTCGGCGCAGCAGCCCTGGTTCCGGCCGAAGCGTACGGCGGCAGCTGCTTCAATTTTCTCTACACCGCCAACATCACTGGAACGAGCTCGGTCGATTGCCCCTGGGCGATCATGGACTTCCACCACAAGGCCGATGCCCGGGCCTCCAACCACTGCTCCACCATGGGCCGGGCGGTCTGCTTCCAGACCGACAGCAACCCGCAATTCTGCAACCAGCTCTACCCGCCGTTTACTGTCAACGGCACGGTGAGTTGGAAGTGCAGCGGCATTCCGACGCCCTTCTAAGGGGTTTGCGTCCCGCGATGTAGTCCGCCGCGTCGCTCGGCCCCTGCGGGCGGCGCTGCGCTGAGCTCGCGTGGCTGGCGTCGGCTTCGAAGGGCAGACCCTCGTTCAGTGTCAATTTCAAGGAGATCGTCGTGCAGTCGAATCGAACCAGTGGCTATGCCGTTTTCGTTCACCTGGCGGCCGCCGCCCTGGCCGTGATGGTGCTTTTGGTCAGCTCGGAGAACCGTCGCCTCGAAGCCCAGCTGCGGCAGGCCAACACGGTCGAGGCGGGGATCGACGCCGGTGCCCCGTTGCCCGAGGTAACGGTCGCCGACTTGGCGGGTCGCGAGTCGCAGGTGACCTACCAGGCTGGCTCGCCAGCCAGCGTCTTTCTGGTCTTCGACCCAACTTGCGGATCATGCAACGAGAACCTGCCACGTTGGCAGGAGCTCTACGAGCGCTACAAAGACGACTATCGCTTCATCGGCGTCAGCCTGGAGACCGTCGAATCCACCCAGGTCTACGCCGAAGCCAATGGCTTGCCGTATCCGATCGTCGTGCCACGAGACTCCGCCGGCTTCATCTCGTCCTACGGCATCAACCGGGTGCCCATGACCCTGGTCGCCGACAGCGAAGGCTTTGCGGTCGAAGCCCGGGTCGGCGTCTTGCCCGAGGCCTACGCGGAGGACTTTGGCGAGCGGGTCCCGGCCTCGTGAGCCTGCGCAGCTAGATCGCATCCCAGCGCGACCGTTGCCCAGTTGTCCTTGTGGGCTGCGCCGCAGTTCCGGAAACTCGCCGAATCACTCTCAGACCGCATAAACCCTGGTCCAAAGGCGGCCTATCGTTTCGATCATCCTCCACGCTCGAACACGCTCGCTGCGTGCTCGCTCCACAAGGACGACCTTCCGAGCACGAAAAACGGTGTTTCTGAACGGGATCTAGCTAAACGTGTCGCAGGTGTCGGGATCGCCGGACTGCAGACCCCGGCGGAACCACTCGACCCGCTGTTTGGCCGAGCCGTGGGTGAAGGTCTCGGGATTGACGTAGCCGCGACCCGACATCTGTTGGATCCGGTCATCGCCCACCGCCGCAGCGGCGGCCATGCCCTCCTCGACATCGCCGGGCTCGAGCAGGTTGCGCTGCGCGGCGGAGTGGGCCCACACGCCGGCCAGGCAATCCGCCTGTAGCTCCATGCGTACCGAGAGGTCGTTTTTCTGCCGCGGCCTCTCGGCTTGCCGTTGCCGGACCTGTCTCGAGATGCCGAGCAGGGTCTGCACGTGATGCCCGATCTCGTGGGCGATCACGTAGGCCTGGGCGAAGTCCCCAGGCGCTCTGAAGCGGGTAGCGAGCTGGCGATAGAAGCCGAGGTCGATGTAGACCTTCTCGTCTGCCGGACAGTAGAAGGGGCCAGTGGCTCCTTGAGCGTAGCCGCAAGCGGAGCGATCGTGGTCGGTGAACAGCACCAGGTTGGCTTTGCGGTATTGCGCCCCGAGCTGCGGGAAGAGCTTGACCCAAACATCCTGCGTGTCGTCGAGCACGAAGCCGACGAATTCCGCCAGCTCCTTGTCGGGATCCTGGCCGGGTGGCACGCTGGATTGCTGACTGGGCGCCGGCGAGAGGCCGCCTGAGGCGTCGAGCAGCGAGAAGAAATCCTGCTTGAAGACAACGCTCAGCACGAGCAGAAAGAGGATACCGCCACAACCCAGACCGCCTCGGCGGCCGCCGGGCATACGCATGCCCCCTCGCCGGTGGCGGCGATCCTCTACGTTGGCACTTACGTGACCTCGTCTCCAGCGCATGGCGTCCCTTTCCTAGCAGATGGTCTTTCGGTCGGTTGGGCGTAAGGCTATCATGCATCGCTCGACCGACCGCCGACGCCTCACCGTCTGCCGACGCCTCACCGTCTGCCGGCGCATCACAGCTACGAGGAGATTCACCATGAGCTCTCCTGCTCCTCACCTTGCCGGAATCCTGCCGCCGATCACCACGCCGTTCGACGATCGCGGTGCCCTCGATCTGGGAGCCTTGGCGGCCAATGTGGAGAGCTACAACGAGATGGCCCTGACGGGCTATGTCGCTTTCGGCTCGAACGGCGAGGCCGTGCACTTGAGCTCGGCCGAGCGTCGACAGGTGCTCGCGACCCTGCGCCGCTGCGCCGCACCGGGGCGCGTGGTGGTCGCCGGGGTCCATGAGCAGTCGACCTTGGCGGCGATTCGCGCCACCCGTCAAGCGGCCGATGCCGGTGCCGACGTGGCGCTGGTCATCACCCCCTACTTCTACCAGTCGGCGATGTCGCAGGATGTCCTACAGCGTTTTTTTGTCGATGTCGCAGACGAAGCGCCGTTGCCCCTGCTGGTCTACAACATTCCTCAGAATACCGGCGTCGCGGTCTCCCCGCAGACCCTCGCCCAACTCGCTGAGCATCCCAACATCATCGGTGTCAAGGATAGCTCCGGCAACCAGGGGGCCCTGTCGGAGGTCTTGCGGCGGACGGCACGGGACTTCGTCGTCCTGGTCGGCAACGCCGGCATCCTCTACCCGGCCCTGATGATGGGCGCCGCGGGGGGCATTCTGGCCGTCGCCTGCGTCGCACCGGGTGCCTGCCTCGAGCTGGTCGACCGGGTTCGACAGGGCGATCATGCCGGAGCCCGTGAGCTCCAGCATCGGCTGGCTCCGCTCGCCAGCCTGGTGACCGTCGAGCTCGGCATCCCCGGTCTCAAGATCGCCTGCGATCTGGCCGGTTTCCAGGGTGGGGTACCGCGCGCACCGCTCCTGCCCCTGGTCGGGCAGCGCGAGCGGATCGCGCGCGTGATGCACGAAAGCGGTTTCTTCGAGGGTTCGCTCAGCTGAGCTCGCCATCCGTCGCAGTGATTTGGCGCAGCCTCGACCGGGCGCGATACAACTGCACTTTGACCGCTTCGATCGAGATATCGAGAACGCTGGCAATTTCGCGGTAGCGCAAGCCCTGGGCGTTGCGCAGCACGAAACATCGGCGCATTTGCGGCGGCAGCCGGATCACCTCCGAGCGGAGCTTCGTCAGCTGCTCAGCGGCCAAGAGTTGGGTGAGCGCTCCATGCGTCGAGGCCCGGTCGCGGAGCTCGACCGGTCGCTGGATGTCATCGAGGGAGACCTCCTGGCCGCGTCGTTTGGCCACTCGGCGTGAACGCAACTCTTGGGCCAGGAGGTTGCGTGCGATCCGCA
>JBCCGX010000887.1:0-4509 GCA_039029035.1 Acidobacteriota bacterium
GAGCGACGGCGGCTGCTCGAGGCGCTCGATCTGCATCCGCGCCTCGGGTCCTATGCCGCCAAGGCGGACCGGATCCGAGCCCTGGTGGCGCTGGCCTGTAGCCAGCTCGGCTGGGACGATGTACTGGAGCCAGCGCGGGAAGCAGCGGCCTTGCTCAAGGCCGACCTCACCTGCGGCCTGGTGCGCGATTTTCCTTCCCTCCGCGGTACCGTCGGCGGGATCTACGCGCGTGAAGAGGGCTATGTCGAAGCGGTCTGGTTGGGTATCTACGAGCACTACCAAAGCCGTCCGATCCCGCAGCGCCGCAACGGCCAGGTGCTGGCAATCGCCGATCGACTGGACTCTCTGGTCGGTTTCTTCGGCATCGGCCAGGTGCCGAGCGGTAGCCGCGACCCCTTTGGCCTCAGGCGGCTGGCCCAGGGCCTCTTGCGTATCGTCACCGAGGCCGGCTTGGAGCTCGACCTCGATCTCCTGGCTGCCCGGGCTGTGCTGCTCTACGGCGATCTGTTGGATCGCGGCGCCGAGACGTTGCTCGGTGAGCTGCAAACGTTCCTCAGCGAGCGCTTTCGCCACCTGATGGGACAGCGCGGCTTCGCCTTCGACGAGATCGAAGCCGCCCAGGCGGTCAGTGTGCGCAACCTGCCGGATCGAGTGGCGCGCCTCGAAGCGCTGCGCACGGTGCGCGAGGAGCCCGAGTTCCGCTCCCTGGTGCTGGCGGCAAAGCGCATTTTCAACATCAGCCAGGACTCGCGTGAGTTCGAAGTGCGACCCGAGGAGCTGGCGGAAGGGGCTGAGCAGGATCTGCACGAGGCTCTGTCCGAGGTGCGCGAAGTCGTCGATCTAGCGGTCTCTGAAGGGCGCTACGAGGATGGCCTGCGGGCCATGGCTGAGCTCGTTCCGCATCTCGATCGGTTCTTTGCCGACGTGCTGGTGATGGACGAGAACGAGCGTCTGAAGGCCAATCGGATCGCCCTCTTACAGGCTTGTCGGCGCGTTTTCTGGCGCATCGCCCGGCTCAAGGAGATGGTGGTCGAGAAGGGCAGCGAGGCGACAGAGGGCTGATTGACGATATTGTCTGCTGCTTGATACCTTTCCAGGCAATTCATTTCTGCCTGCAGAGGATCTCCTGCAGAAGAGATCCGTAGGTTCGCGATCATCGCTAACCGGCTCGGGGCCTTAGGGTGGCGCCCCGTGGCCGACCGACTTTTTGGAGCGCGCGAAGGATGTCCAAGTCGATCTATCTGGTGAACACGACGGCTGACTTTCCGACCTACTTCGGCGCCGAGATGGTCGGCGCAATGGGCCTCAAGCCGGCGACGACGATCGCCGATCTGGCTATCCCTACCGTCGCCGCCATGGCACCCGATGATTTCGACCTCCGACTGTGCGACGAGAACCTGACGCCGATCGATTTCGACATTTCGGCGGACTTCGTGGCGATCACCGGCAAGGTCTCCCAGTGGGGTCGCATGCGGGAAGTCGCCAAGACCTTCCGCGAGCGAGGCCGGACCGTGATCATCGGCGGACCGTTCGCATCCCTGTGCCCGGAGGTGGTGGCCGACCATTGCGACATCCTGGTACGCGGCGAGATCGAGGAGATCGCGCCGGCTTTCTTTGCTGATCTCGCCAGCTCCTCGTGGAAAGACGAATACGTCGGTACGCGGCCATCACTCGATCTGTCGCCGGTGGCCCGGTGGGACCTCTACCCCAACGACCAGACCCTCCTGGGATCCGTCCAGACGTCTCGTGGCTGCCCCTTTCAATGCGAGTTCTGTGACGTGATCGAGTACCTCGGCCGTTTGCAGCGTCACAAGTCGGTGGCCAACGTCTTGCGCGAGCTCGACGATCTCTACCGGCTCGGCTATCGCTCGGTCTTCCTGTGCGACGACAACTTCACCGTCGCGCGCAGCCGGGCGAAGGAGCTCTTGACCGCGTTGAAAGAGTGGAACGACAAACTGGAGGACGGCAAGTTTACCTTCTCCACCCAGCTGTCGATCGATGCCGCGAAGGACGACGACCTGCTCGATCTGTGTGCCGAGGCGGGCCTGATCCAGGCGTTCATCGGCATCGAGACGCCCAACATGGAGAGCCTCAAGTCGAGCAAGAAGCGCCAGAACATGGGCGTCAACCTGGTCGACCAGATCGGCAAGTTCTACGATCGCGGCATCATGATCGTAGGTGGCATGATCGTGGGTTTCGACAATGACGGCTACGACATCTTCGAACGCCAGTATGAGTTCGCCATGCAGGCAGCGATCCCGATCGTCACTCTCGGCAGCCTGGTGGCGCCGGCGGCGACACCTCTGCACGATCGCCTGCAGGAGGCGGGCCGGTTGCTGGCCGACGGGTCCGAGGTGGCAGCAATGCCCTGGAGCACCAATATCGTGCCGCAGCTGATGACCCAGCAGGAGCTGCTCCACGGCGTCAAGTGGCTGGCCAACAAGCTCTACTCGCCGCAGGCTTTCGGCGACCGTCTGCTGCGCTTCATCACTCGGGTCGGGGAACGGCGCGATCCGCGCCATCTGCAAGCCCTGGCCCATCCCGGCAAGCAAAATCTGCGGCCGGTCGAGACTGGCGGGCGCGACATCGTCCGGCGGCTCACCGCCCTCGGGCCGGAGGAGGCGACCATGGCTTACAAGGTCTTCGGTGCGGTGAGCAAGAAGCCCCAGACCTTCGAGTACGCCAAGGCGGCTCTCTTTCACTACGCGCAGATCCGCTACATGTACGATCAGGGGCAGTTCTGGGACGCCCACGTCGCCGGCGAAGCGCAACCCTTCTGAGCCGAGGCGGATCTGCTTCAATCGACGAGACGCCGGCGACACGAAGGGGTGCTGGCGCTCTTTTCCTGGGCGGCGCTGTCGAGCTTCGCCCGGCAGGCGGCGTTCCTGATCGTCAACCTGATGCTGTTCGAGCGCCTGTCCCGGCCGATGTATGGCGCGCTCGCTCTCGGCTTCGCCTACCGCGCGGTTTTCGCTGGCTTGGGTGAGTGTGGCATCCGGCAGATCGCCTGGCGCGAGATCGCCCGGCATCGCGCCAAGGCCGGGGAGTTGACGGCATCGTTTCTGGGCGTCAAGAGTTTGACCGCCGTCGCGGCTCTCGGCCTCTATCTCGGCCTGATGCCGCTGCTCTGGGAGCCCGCTCTGCCGGCAGCGATCTTCCTGCTCTTCGGCCTCGGGATCGTGCTCAACGGCGGCACCTTCGACTTCCCGCTCTTCGGCCTTGATCGAATGGACTTGGTCGCACGGTGCTCGATCGCGGCCTACGCCATCTACCTGTTCGGCTGCCTGCTATGGGTGCAAGACGATGCGACCGCCTGGTTCGTCCCCGTACTGTTCGTCGGCGCGATGGGCTTGTTGATCAGCCTCGAGGTTCGCTGGTTCCAGGCTGAGCACGGACCCTTACGTCTTCGTTTCGATGCCGCCGGCTCGATCCTGAGCCAGGCGTGGCCGATCGGCGTGGCCGAGACCATGCATCGGCTGGCGTTGGCCTACCCGGTGATCCTGCTCGGGATCACTGCCGGCAGCGAACGGGTCGGTGACTACCGTCTCGGTGAGCTCGGCTACGTCTTTCTGGCCCACTTCGGACATCTTGCCGGCACGGCGACGTTCAGTCGTGTCGCCGCGGCGTTTCACCAGCGCCGGCGGGCGCTCAGGGCCTTGCTGACTGACTTGCTGGGCTGGGTGAGCCTCGGGGCATTGCTGGCCGCAATGTGCTTTTTTATCGCTGGGCCGCCGGCGTTGGCCTTGGTCTTCCGGCAAGAGATCGCCGCCGAGACCAGCGAGGTCCTGCGAATTCTGGCCCTGGCTCTGGTTTTCGCGATCCCCGGTCGCCTGCTCACCGCGCTATTGGCGGCCGTCGAACGCCAGGGCATGATGCTCGTGGCCAGTACGATCACTGTGTGCCTGGGCGTTACGGCCGGTTGGATCGCCAGCTCGACCCATGGCATTCAGGGCATGGCCTCGGCGGTGCTGGCGACCGAGGTCGTTCGAATGGTCTTCTTGCTGTGGGTCTATTGGCGAACGGTGGGGCCGATCGCGAAACGCAGGTCGGTCTGAGACGTCTCGATCGTGGACGCTTCGCCGTCTGGGGTCAAGACGACGACGCGGACCGCCTCGGGGCGGCAGGGGGGCGGGCAGGGGATGCGACTCTCGAAGCCGGCGAAAAGGGTGTCGAGGTCTGCCTTTGAAGTCGTCGCGTGGAGGGCTGGCGTCGCCCTTCCCGGCCAGAAGACCGCGGCGGGAAGCCCGTCGTAGAAAGCGATCCCATGATCGATGGCCGCTGTCGGCGGATCGATTGACCAGCCTTGGATGCCGAGGGTACCGGGTTCTGTGCCAGGGAAGATCTCGACTGCGCCGATCGCTCGCTGAGTCAGTCGCAGCTCGGTGTCGTCGACCTGCAGCTTGCCGTCGGCTGCGGGCAACGTGACACGACTCTGTCGATAGTGCAAGACGGTTCGCCAGCGCTGCGCCACCTCGACGCCAAGGGCGCCGATAGCGAGCGTCAGCAGGC
>JBCCGX010000888.1:0-4497 GCA_039029035.1 Acidobacteriota bacterium
CCAGGTAGCGCGTGGTCGAACAGGTGTGCACACAGGGCGTGGGTGTAATACCACTCGGAATTGGTGATCAGGATCAGCCGGCGGTCGCGCAGGGCCATGCGCTTGAGCGCCAGGATGAGCTCCTCGTCGCGCGGTAGGTAGCGCGGGAGGTCGGCCAAGATGCGCTGTTTGAGGGTGTGGTCGGCGTGGATCGAGTCGATCGCCTTGCGCGTGTCGTGGAAGAGCTGAGCGCAGGATTCGAGTTGCACCTTCTTACGGTGGTGGGCGAGGTCGACCACTTCCGAGAATATGTTGACCTCCGGCAGCTCGAACAGGGTGTCGACGCGATAGAAGCGTTGCGACGACGGGTTGATCGGCTCCTGGCGATAGAGTCGCGAGCGCTCAGCCGCCTCGACGAAGCGTCGACCGTGGTAGGCCCTGCCGACGTAGCGATGGCGGTTCATCTTCAGCACCGTGCCGGCTTCGGTATCGAGGATCAATCCACGGCGGCAGAACTCGGAGCGGAACTCGGCGGCCAAGATCTCGCGCGGATAACCGAAGCGCTCCACCAGTCGTTCGAGAGTGAGCTCGAAAGCAAGCTGCGACATGGCATCGCGATCGTAGAGGGCGAGGGTCCAGTCGAGGTCGAAGCCGATGTGGCGGATTTTCTCCATCCGCAGAGTACGGTTGGTGAAGACCCGGCGGCTGTCAGGCATCGTGCGATCGGCCAGGGCGTGGCGCAGCAGCTCGCGGCCCACCGATGGTTCGAGGGCGGCGAGGCGCTCGTCAGGGATCAGATCGTTCCACTCGCTCATGTCGTTGGTGCCGCGGGCTAAGCTGCGGGGTCCAAGGTCGTGCGGAAGATATCTTCGAGGGTTTGGCTGCGCGCCTTTTCGATCCGCTGGATGCGGCGCTGGAACTGGCTCATGGCAAAAGTGGTGAATTCCTCCAGCTCCAGGCCGAAGGGCATCGGGTCGTAGCTGGCAAAGAACTCGTTGATGATGCCGATCGCCGGCCCCAGCAGCTCACCCATGCGTGCCTCGATCAGGCTCCAGATCTCATCACCGCCTTCGGCCACCAGGCGTGACAAGAGGAAGACACCGTAGGCGAGATGGCGCGCTTCGTCGCTCTTCAGGTGAGCGACCGCCTGCTGCATGCCGGGCAGGATGCCGTTGCGGGTCAGGGTGGCGTGGTACGAATGGTAGCCGGTCTCGGCCAGCACGCCTTCGACAATCATGTTGTAGGTCACCGAGGCTGCCGCTTGCGCGGCGGGGGAGGGATCATCCTTCAGCCGGGCCATGGCCTGCGGCAGCTCGTGGTAGAAAATCGTTTGGTAGCTCGCGCCGTGGAAACGGGAGAGATCGCCGCGCTCCTGCGCCACGTCATCCAGGAAGCGGCGGAAAAGCTCGACGTGCTTGGCTTCTTCCCACAGAAAAGCGGCGAGGAACATCTCTTCCTCGAGCCGTCCCTCTGCCGCGATGACCTGGATCAGCGGTAGGAGGTCGAGGGTGACGGACTCCTCGCCGGCCTGGAACAGGCTACTGAGGTGGATCAGCGAGTCGCGCTCGGCGTCGTCGAGCTGACGCCAATCTTCGATGTCCTGGCTGAAGTCGATGTCTTCCGGGTTCCAGATGCCTTTGCGCTTGGCCTTGCGCCAAAGGCGCATCGGCGGCAGGCTGTGATCGAGCCCGCGGGGGCTGGTGGTCTGGTACTCGCGGACGGCTGCCTCGGTGGTGGCCATGGGTCTCCTCGCGGCTTGCAAAGATGGAGTCGGAGGGCGGTACGGCGAGCTCAATCGTCAGGGAAGGCGCTCTCGACTCGCGCCGCTGCCTGCACCAACTCGCGGCTGGCGGCCATGTAGGGCGTCAGCTTGGCCAGACTACCGCGGACCAGCTTCAGCTTGCCCGACATGAGGCCGAAGATCGGCTCCAAGTCACCCGCCAAAACACGCTTCCAGATCGCGCTATCGGCCCGGATGAGATAGTCGGCTTGCTCGCGATCCGTTTCGCTGGCAGCGCGGGCGTCGCGGCATTCGCCGTGCCAAAGATTGACGAAGACGCTGCGCGCGGTCGCCGCGTCGCCGGCCATCTCGAGCACGATCGAGCCTTCCCAAGTGGTTGCAGCGGTGCGGTAGGCGTCGCTGGTTCGAAGCTCTTCGGCCCACGCTTGGGCCCAGGATTCGGTGAAGACTTGGTGGCGCATGATGTGATGAATCTCGTCGATTGGGATCGGAGGAAGATTCTACCAGCGCAGGCTTCAAGCCGGTGGCTTTGGGCGGGGTGCGCTGCTCAGGACTTCCTCGCGCCGCTGATGGGCCAGCTCGCGGAGGTCCTCCACCCGGTCGAGCTCGTCGACGATCTCCTTGCCGAGAATCTCCTCCACGACGTCCTCGAGGGTGACGACGCCGGCCAGACCACCGAATTCGTCGATCGCGACGAAAAGGTGCTCGCCGCGATCGAGTAGCATCTTGAAGATGCGGCTCAGATTCGTCTTGTCGAGTACGAAGTGCACCGGGCGCACGAGGGATTCGAGCTTGCGCTCTAGGTCGTCACGCGCGACCGCGTCGAGGATGTCGTGCCGCAGGACGATGCCGACGACGTTTTCGTTCGTGCCGTCGTAGACTGGGATCCGACTGTGGGTCAGGGCGCCATGGGCTCGGTGCGCCTCGGCAACGGTCAGGTCGACGTCGAGGATGGAGAGAACGGTCCGCGGTGTCATGACCTGGTCGACCGTCTTACCCTCCAGGGAGAGGATGTTCTCGATCACCGCGCCGTGCTCTTCGTGGATGACGCCGGTGCGGCGTCCGAGCCGGGCCAGCACTGCGATCTCCTCGCCGGAGACTTCATCCTTCGGGCGGGTGCCGGCGACCAGGCGGGTGATGTGCCCGGAGAGGTAGAGCAGCGGCGCGAACAACCAGACGAGAAACGTCAGTGGCCGAGCGACCGAGGCGGCCAGCGCCCGGTTGTAGACCACCCCGGCGGTCTTGGGAATCACCTCGGAGAAGAGCAGGATCGAGAGGGTGAAGAAGACAGTGAACACCAGACCGATCCGCCAGTCGGTGCCGAAGGCGCGGGTCGCCAGCCAGCCGGCCAGGGTGGCGCCGGCGGTGTTGGAGATGGTGTTGAGCGACAGGATTGCGGTGATTGGGCGATCGACGTTGGCGCGCAGCTGACGTAGGGTCCTACCCGCCGGCTTGCCGGCCTCGGCCAGCGATTCGATTTGGCTGTGGGGCACAGAATAGAGCACGGCTTCGAACAGAGAGCACATGGCGGAGATCAAGATGACTGCTGCGACGGTCACAACCAGAGCGAGCATGGCGAGATCAGCCTCCGTGATGCATGATTCGAAAGGGTCTTGGGGGGATCCAAGATCTGGGGCAGCTCGCGAGTCAAGCGGACTCAGGTGTTCTCGAGCCGAGTCTCCCCCTTCATGATATCGGTCGCGACTTGTAGAACACTGCGCCAGGCGATGGCAGTCCGGGCGTCGTCCATGCCACCACACTCGCGAGCACTGGCGATCAGGCAGTCGAGCCACAGATCATAGTGCTCCGGCTCGATCCGCAGATCAAGATGCTGGTCGCTGAGTCGATGAAGGTGCTCGATGGCCGGGGAATTGCCGCCCGCTGCCAACATCGCGGTGTAGAGCGAAGCCTTCAATGCCCGCTTCTGTCGCGTCATATCGACCCTTGCGAAGCGTGTCGCCACGTCGTCCGAGCCGGCGACGAAACGCTCGTAAAAGATGTCCAGGAAGCGTGGGGTCGCGACGCACTGGTCAAGGCTGTCGTTGAAACGTCGAATGTCGTCTTCGGTCGGCCTCATGGAGAGCCTTCGGCGATCGCATAGACCGAGCCGTCGTGGGCGCCGACGAACAGACCCTCGGGGGTGACTGTGACCGAGCTCCACACCGGTTCGCCGACCTCGAATCGCCACAGGATCTTGCCGTCGCTGCGGGCGAGGGCATAGAGAAAACCGTCGCTCGAGCCGACGTAGAGGCCGTCGGGCAGGAGTGCAGGCGAGGCCAGGACCCGGCCGCCGAGATCGCGCCGCCAGCGGCCCTCGCCGCTCGTCGAATCGACGGCGTGGAGGTAGCCGTCATCCGAGCCGAAGTAGACACTGCTGTCGTCGATGGCCGGCGAGGAGAAGATGTCACCACCGGTCGCGTAGTGCCACAGCGGGCTACCGTCGGCGCTCTGCAGGGCGTGGAGGTGATGGTCGTAAGAGGTGCAAAAGACCGTACCGTCGGCCACGGCGGGGGAGGAGAAGATCGGCTCGCCGGTGTCGAAGGTCCAAAGCTCGGCGCCGGTCGCCAGATCGAAGGCGTAGAGCTTGCCGTCGATCGAGCCGATGAAGACTTTGTCGCCGGCGACGGCGGGCGAGGAGAGAATGCCACCGCCAGTGGCGGCGCGCCACAGGAGCTCCCCGGTGTCGGTGTGCAGCGCATAGACGTGGTGATCGAAGGCGCCAAAAATCACCCGTTCACCAAAGATCGCCGGCGAGGACTGCTCGCCGCCCGGGCCGA
>JBCCGX010000889.1:0-4496 GCA_039029035.1 Acidobacteriota bacterium
CACCTCCGGCGCCATGTACAGCCGCGTGCCAGCCGCGGACGAGCCGCGACTCTCTTCGGCGGTCGCGGCCATTCCCAGCGCGGTGATACCGGCCGCTGCCAACCGCTCTCGCTCGACCACGCGCCCGATGCCGAAATCGGCCAGCCGCGCCTGCACCTGGCCATCCAAATCGACATGCATCAACACGTTCGACGGCTTGACGTCCTTGTGCAAAATGCCCACCGAATGGGCTGCTGCCAGCGCGGTGGCAACCTGGGCGACGATCTCGATCCGCGTGGCCAACGGCACCTGCTCGCAGCCGCCTTGGGCCTCGAGCCACTGCGGTAGGTCACCGGCCGTGGTGTATTCCGACTCGACGAAGTAGGGCGCTCGCTCGAAGTTCCAGTCGAGGATCCGCACGATATCCCGGCGTTCGCCGAGCTCGTCCTTGAGCAGGCGAAAGAGGGTAATCTCGCGCTGCAAGTTGGGTAGCCGTTCCTCGTCGTAGCAGAACTTGAACACCCGTCGATCCCTCGTCTTGTAGTGGCGCGCGAGCCAGACCTCGCCAAAGCCGCCCTCACCGAGCTTCTCTTCCACCAGCCAGTGAGGACGGTGCGGGATATCGCCACCTGGCACTGGCCGCCAGTCGGTGACTATGGGTTGCTCGGTGGCGCGCCGCGCCTTGGCCGAATCGGCCGGTGGGCTGAGCGGCGCGTGGCCCACCCGCCCCACTTCGAAAACACCCACCGGCTGTGCGACGCCTCGAAAACAGTAGGCACCATGGGCTAGCCAACGAAAATCTGTCGTTTCGCCTGCATCCACCGCAGCACGCCGCGCCAGAATGAAGGCGGCCCGGGTCAACAAGGTCTGACCGCCACCGGCCAGCGACATCAGGCGTGCGGCCGTCGGCTTGGCCAGGCCTTCGACTTCGATCGGCTTGGCGCCCCGTGCCACGTCTGCCGGCGGATTCTCGCGCAGGACGACCTCGCCGAGATGAATGCCCACCCGACCTTCGATCACACAACCCTCATCCACTCCCAGCGCTCGCAGGGCCTCGTGGTAGTCCAGCGCATAGAGCACGGCGCTCAAGGGTCGCTCGAAGAGCAATAAAAATCCGTCGGTCTTGTCGATCTCCTGGCCGCCGTGTCGCTGGAGCAGATCACGCGCCAAACGATCGTGGAGCTGAACCAGAGCGGCGAAGCTCCTATCGCCCATTTGCCCCAGCTGAAAAGTACTGTCCGCCAGATCGCTGATCAGCAGCGTCCTGAGGACTGTTTGTGCACCATCGGATCGCATGGCATTCCCTAGCCAGCGGCAGGCTGGCTGTGCACACTATTATCGCAAGGATGCTGTGCGGGCTTCCGTCGCAAGCCGAGGCCAGCGCATCTCTAACTTGCGAATCTCCGCAGAAGCATTCCACGTCGGGCCCTCAGACCTGCGGGTCTCCGTAAATCTGAACCGCATAGATCACTCCACCCTGCAGGTTTCCGCAGGCTCCGTCTGCTTCCGTCACTCCACCGTGCGGCTTACCGCAGGCTCAGTCCGCTCTGGTCACTCCGCTCTGCGGGTTGCCGCAAACCGAATCGGCGTAGGCCACTCCGCTTTGCGGGTTGCCGCAGGCGCCTTCCACATCGTTCACTCAGCCCTGCGGGCTTCCGCAACGCCTCGATCTCGCACGTCACTCAGCGGCCGGATCGCAGCCCACCGGAGAACCTGACGCGACGAGTCCGGTCGCTAGTCGATCAGATACAACGGCGGGACGTCAGAGGATTGGGTGCGTAAGAACTGCGGATCGAGCAGGAAATCGCCGGTGATGGCCTCGGTGGTGGCGAGATCCTGGTCCCGCCGGCCGTCGATCTGAGGCACGATACGGTAGGTCAGCTCGTCGGTGGAATAGGTCAGGTCGCCACCGGCCTGGTCGCGCAGATCGGCGGCGGACAGATAGTCCAGCTCGACCAGATCCTGCAACAGCTCGGGGTAGTGCACTTCGACCAGAAAGTAGGATTTGGCCGCCCGATCGATCTTGAGATAAAGAGACTGTCGCAGTTGGCGCTCGACGGTGCTCCGCTGGGCGTCCTGCCAGGGAAAAGGCAGCAGATACGAGCCTTGACGCTCAACGAAGGCGAAAATCAGACCGAGTGCCAGCAGCACGGCGAGGACGGGTCCGACCCATAGCTGCACCCGCTCGGCGAACTTTGCAGCCCGCACCTCGTCACCGATATCGCCGTAGTCGGTCTCCGGCTCGGGCGGGGTGAAGATCTCCGCCCGCAGCGGCTCCTCCGGCTCGAGATCGACCTTCGGCAGCTCCAAGCTCATCGATTGCGACTTGGGCTTGCCCAAGTGCTCGATCAGATCGTGATGGAGCAGGTTGTAGAGCGCGAAGAGTGCTTTGTACCGGGGCAGATTCAGCTCGCTGGCCAAGGTCGCGGCGCTGGTGTGGCTGTTGACCTTGAGCATCAAGGCTTCCTGTTCCGAGCTGATCCAGACCCCGCCCCCCGAACCGTCGCCGTCGCGCCCCAGCACCTTGGCGGTGCTGCGCTGGGGAACCCGCCGATACGCGGCTTCGAGCTCGGGTACCGGCCCCGCGACGCCGCCTTTCTCGCCCAGATCGTCGATCGAACGAATCAGTAGCTCTTCGACCGATAGCGGAACGAAACCCTCTTCGAAGGACACTTCGTCGCCGCCGTAGAACTTGAACTCACCCTGGCGCCAGGTGAGGACTTGCAGCATCAAGCGGTAGGTTTGTAACCGGAGACCTTCCAACAGCTCATCCCGACTCACCAGGTCGCGACTGACCAGGAGATCGCCCAGGCTGCCCGAGCCTCCGCCCTGATGGTCGCGGACCGCCGCGGCGAAATCTTCCGGCTGGATCAGGTCCTGGCTGCGAAACACCTCACCCAGCCCTTCTTCGACCGTCTGATTCAAGGCATCGGCTGAGACGATGGCGCCGGTCAGGAGGGACACCGCGACGATATCGTCCTCGCCTTGGACCGTCAGGATACCGCTGACCTGTTGTGCAGCCAGGCTTTGCAGCACCTTGGGCAGTGCCACATTCTGCAGATCGCCTTCGAGGCTCATCGCTTGAGCTCCCGGGCCAGCCGCGTCAGGAGCCATAAGACCAAGCCGCCGAAGCCGACGAAGGTCGACAGCTCGGTGCCGGAGTCGATCGCCAGGGGCGCACGGTAACCCAAGCCTTGGACGAGCACGAGGGTCAGCAGCGCCGCGGGCAGCAGCAGGGAAAGGAAGGCCCGACCACCGCGTTCGTCGCGGGCGGCAATCAGGCCCGGCACGGCGGCGCGGACCCAGCGATCGAGGTTCGGCGACAGTAGGGTTCGACTCTCCAGCAGGTTGGAGCGATAGCCCAGCTGGCTCCGAACTTGATGCAGCGTCATGGCGAGCAGCATGATCCCGGCCACCACCGACAACGAAAAGTAGCGCCGCCACAGATCCACTGGGGTGACGGATTCCTCCTCGCCGTACCAGATCGCCCGCAGCTCTTGGCGGATGGCCGAGCCGCGCCGGATGCCTCCGTCGATACCGACCGCGCTATCCTCGACCGAGACCTCGGCCCGTTCCCAACGATTGACCCGCTCGCGATCGAGCTTCTTGGCATCCGCCATGGCGGAGTTGGAATCGGAGAACTTGTACAGCTGAGAGTAGCCCTGAGCGAGGTTGAAGAAGGCCTCGGGCAGCGTCGGATCGTCGAGGGTCGCTTGGCGAAAGTAGTTGACGGCCGTGCCGTAGTCCTTCTTGCGGTGGTGATAGACGCCGAGATTGTTGTGCGCCGCCGCCGAGGCCTGTCCATCGAGCCCGCCCTCCTCGATCAACGCCGTGTAGAGCGAGCGGGCATGCTCCCACTGCCCGAAGCGGCGGTGCAGATCGGCGGCCAGCTCGCGGGTCAACGCATGGTTCGGCAGCAAGGTGCGCAGCACCCCGAGATCGGAAAAGAAGGCACCGTGCAGACGCCCCGCTTGCAGGTTGTCGACCGCGCGCACCGGAGGGGCCAGGCTCACCTGGACCGCTCGCTGTTGGGCGGAGAGAATCAACGGCACGAATCCCAGGCTGAGCCACAACACCACGAAGACCAGCTTCTCGCTCCACGATCCGTAGCCCCACAGCAAGATCGACCAGTAGATCCCCAGCCACAAGAGACCGGAAGGCAAGAGGAGAGGCCAGAGCAGGGCGATGATCGTCAGGATATCGGCTGTGGTCAACGGCAGCGGCGGCGACATGAACCGCGCCAGATCGTAGAGCAGGGCGCCGCCCTTGGTCGCCATCTGCAGCGCGACGAAGAGGCCACCGGCGAGGATCAAGGTGTAAATCAACCACAAAACCAGGTTGTGGAGCCAGATGCTGCGCTCGAGCGGCAGTTGTAGGAGCCTGAAGTGCCCCTGGACAGTGTGGCGCACCACGCCCAGGTAGTCACCGGCAAGCTTCTGGATGGCGGCGGCGGCGTAGTCGGTCTCGGGCCGGTCGGGATCGAGCTGCCGCGCGTTGTCCAGCACCCAGCGGGCGCG
>JBCCGX010000890.1:0-4493 GCA_039029035.1 Acidobacteriota bacterium
GCGGTCTGGAAGGCCATGGCGACGCCGAAGCCCAGCACCAGCAGCACAATCAGCGCTGCCGTGCCCACGGCCAGCTTGTTGCGGCCGACGAACTTGCGGCTGCGATAACCCAATGAGCTGGGTCGTGCGACGACCGGCAGACCGTCCTGGTAGCGCCTGAGATCCTCGGCCATCTGTTCGACCGAGCTATAGCGCCGTGCCGGATCTTTGCGCAGGGCCATCAAGACGATGTTGTCGAGGTCGCCGCGGAGCTGGCGCTGCAGCTGGTGCGGGTTGACATTGCGCCGCCGGCCGATCTCATCGGCGTCCGGCCGATCTTCGGCGGGGTCGATGGGGGGGCCACCCACTGGCTCGATCGCGGTGCTCGGCCGTTGCGGCGGCCGTTGCAGGATGGCCCCTTCCAAGTCGGACAACGTATCGGTCGACGAGCGGTGCGGGTGGCGGCCGGTCAATAGCTCGTAGAGCACGACACCTAAGGAATAGACGTCGGTGGCGGTGGAAAGGCTCTTGCCGCGAATCTGCTCCGGGCTGGCATAGGCCAGCGTCATGGGCCGCTGCCAGGTCCGCGTGGCCTCCAGGGACTCGGCGAGGGTTGCCGGATCGAGCGGCTTGGCGATGCCGAAGTCGAGCAGCTTGGGCCGGCCGTCGCTCGTGATGAGGAGGTTCGCCGGCTTGATGTCGCGATGGACGATGAGGCTGCGATGGGCCGCTTGCACCGCGTTGCAGACCTCGAGAAAAAGCTCCAATCGGGCCGCAATCGGGAGCCTCTGGCGATCACAGAATTCGAGAATAGAGACCCCGTCGACGAGCTCCATGACGAAGTAGGGGATGCCCTCGGAGGTCGTCCCGGCATCGTGCAACTGGGCGATATTGGGATGGTTCAGATCGGCGAGGATCTGGCGCTCCCTGAGGAAGCGTTGGCGTAGGTCGGCGCTGCCCGGCCCGCGCCGAGTCACTTTGATGGCCACTTGGCCGCGGTACTCGTCGTCGTCACGTGCAGCGAGGAAGACGGTGCTCATGCCGCCATGCCCGATCGGTCGCAGGATCTTGTAGGGGCCGATGTTTCGACCGATCCAGGCCTCGCCTTCGGGCGGCGAGTCGAGATCTAGGCCGACGCTGTGTTCGCTCATGAAGGAACCGGCCTGCTGGTCGGCGGTGAGCAGTGAAGCCACCTCATCGCGCAGGGCCGTGTCGTCGCCGCAGGCCTGCTCGAGAAAAGCTCTGCGGTCCGGCACACCGCGTTCCAAGGTCTGCTCGAAGAGCGCCTGGATTTTTTGCCAGCGCTCAGGGGACATGTCGGTCCTCGTCGCTGAGCCAGCGAAAGAGCCAGGCGCGAGCCAGCCGCCAGTGGCGCGTGACCGTCGCCGTCGAGCGCTGGACGACCTCCGCCGTCTCGGCCACCGACAGACCGGCGAAGAAATGCAGCTCGACGATCGAAGCTTTCAGGCGATCGAAGGTAGCGAGGTACTCGAGCGCTTCATCCAGCGCCAGGACATCGGGTGGCGTCTCGACCGGTATATCGGCTAGCTGGTCGAGGGTCAGAAGCGCCGCGCCGGCACCGCGTTTCTCGCTGCGGCGAGCCCGGGCGTGGTCGACCAGGATGCGTCGCATCATGCTACCGGCGATGCCGAAGAAATGGCGGCGGTTCTGCCATTCCACTTGCTTCTGACGCATCAAGCGCAAGTAAGCCTCGTGCACCAGCGCCGCCGGCTGCAGGGTGTGATCGGCGCGCTCGCGGCTCAGGTGGCGCTTCGCCATCCGCCGGAGCTCGTCGTAGACCACCGGGAGGAACGTCTCGGCGGCCTGCCGGTCACCCTGGCTCCAGGCCACGAGCAGGTCGGTCAAGTCCAGAGAGCGGGAAGCATTCATCGGTCGCTAGGGGAGCTTATCCCGATTTCAGATTCGATGATTATCGATCGTTCGCCGTCTCGCGTTGAGGGATAGAGGCGGTGGTCCGGAGGCGTTCTGAATCCTACCGGTCGCGTTGATCGCCGGAAGGAGGAAGAAGTGAAGCAGAGTGCTCCGGTTTCCGTCTTGTTGCTTGCCGGGCTCGTTGTCGGCGCCTTTCCAGCCAACTCAGCCACCACCGAGGCGGGTTTGATGCTCGATCCAGAGACCCCCAGTTCCCAACTGCCGGCACCGAGGGTTGCCAGTTGGGTCGAGCTCGACGTGACGGGTATTGTGGCCCCCGGGCAGTCGGCTGGTACCTGCAGCGCGCCGCTGCAGCCGTTGAGCGATCAAGTCGCAGAACCCACTGACTGGAGTTATCCGGACCCGATCACCGAAGAGCTGTTCGTTACCGGCAAAGCGCCGCTGATTGAAAACGTGATCAGTTGTCCTGGGGCAGAAATCGTAGATTTGGAACCGATTCCCCTGGCGCGCGAGCCGTGGTCTTGGGTCGTGATGGCGCCAGGGGTGCTGGCCGACCGCGAGTCGCGCAGTGGCGCCGCAGCGGCACCGCGCTTCAGTGGCTGGGGCGCAGCAGACGACCAGAACGCGATCCGGCTCGATGGATTCGAGATCGCTGACGATTCTAGCGGCGAGCCGTCGTTCGATTTCGGCCATCTGCGTCCGGAAGAGGTGGTCGTTCGCTCCGGCGTCGGCCTGGCAGGTCTTTCGACCTCCGGTCTCGAGATCGAATTGACGACGCGCAGCAGCGGCAAGACCTGGCACGCCTCGGGCGGCCACCTAGCCGCCGTCGATTCGGGGGTGGGAACGGGGAGCCAACGGCTGCGCTTCTCGGCCAACGAATTGGAGGCGGGTGGAGCGTTGGGGCCGGATCGATTGTTTTTTTGGGGCGCCTTGTCCGACCGCAACAGCGAACAAACAGTGCTCGGCGGCCAGACGATCGATGCCGAGCTGGAGCACTCTGTCGGCAAGCTCCAGCTCCTCTACGACCCCAATACCATCAGCATGACATGGCACCGCGGCGAGACCGACGAGAACGGTCGTGGCGCGGGACCCGATCGAGCCGCCAGTACAACCTGGAATCACGACAATCGTGCCCAGCTGTTGAGGCTAGAGGCCGACCGAATCCAAACACCGAACCTGTTCCTCAGCGGCGGCTACGGCAAACTCGATCGCCGAGTCGACGCCGCACCGTTGGGTGGTCTCGAGGCGGCGAGCATCACCGATCGCTCCGGAGTGGCCCGGGGCACCAGTTTCCGGCACGGATCCGAGGCGACGACCGAGGAATGGCGTTTCACAGGTGGCCATTTCTCAGCCTTTGCCTGGGGCAATAGCAGTCTCGAGATCGGCGCGCGGTGGCGCCGGCACCAGACGAGCAAGACCTGGCTCGGCGGCCGCGGCCAAGCTGTGGAAGCGGGGGAGAACGTCAGCCTGGCGGGAGACATGGCGCTCGTCGCCCGCTGGCACGATACCGACGTTCGAATCGAGATCGAGCGGCGCGCCCTGTGGCTTCAGGATGAGCTGCAGCGCGGCCGGCTCAGCTTGACACTCGGTTTGCGCTTCGACGGGGAGCGCGGCGCGAGCCGGGAAACATCGATGCTGGGTGACTCCCGGTCCACGGCCGATTGGCGTCGAGTCTTGCCACGCCTCGGATTCACCGCGAAGCTGGGCGGCTCGGAGCGAGTTCTTCTGCGCGCTGGTTACGGCCGGTTCGCTTCGCGCCTGGGCCCGTTGCTGGGCGCTCGTCGTTTCCTCGGCTTTCCGAGTGTCGACTTCAGTCTCTTCTCCGATGTCGACAGCGATCTCCAGGTCGACGCGGCGGAGCGCCTCTCCCTGGTTTCCTGGTATGGCGTTCTGCCTGACCGGGTCGCCGATGACATCGGACCCGAGTCGACGGAGGAGGTCTTGATCGGTATCGAGCGTGAGCTCTTCCGCCGCTGGGCCGTCGGTTTGACCCTGAACCATCGCCGATCGCGCGATCTGCTGGAGCGCCGGACGTTGGTTCAACGCCGGAATCGGGATGGTGGGCCCGGTGGCGAGGTCTTCCAGGCCGTTGCCGAAGACTGGGTCGTCGCCGACTCTCTCAGCGGTCGACTACCCGACGGTCAGCCCTACCGAGTCGACGTCTATGATCTGCGGCCCGATCTGAAGCTGGCACCTTGGGGTCTGTGGGTCAACGGCGACCGCCGCCAGGAGATCTTGGCCGCCGCTCTGACATGGCGCGGTCGCACGACGGGCGGTCGCTGGCGCAGCAGCGGCCACATCACCTGGAATGCAAGACAGTGGCACCTTGGCCCGAACTTTCTGCGCCATGACGATCCCACCGGCACGGTCGGTAGCGGCGACGACGACGGCCACCGCTTTGTCGGCCACGTCGTGTCGGATCTTGGCGGAGCGCAGGCGGCCGTCGACAGCCCGTGGTCGTTGCATGTCCGAGGCAGTGTCCGCCTGCCGCACGCCATCGATCTGGGCCTCTCGCTCAACGGTCGGTCGGGCTACCCGCTACCCTACTTCCGCCGCGTCGCCCGTGGCGCAGGTGTCGCCCGGGTCGAGCTGACGGAGAGGGTCGATTCGATCCGTGCTCC
>JBCCGX010000891.1:0-4483 GCA_039029035.1 Acidobacteriota bacterium
CTCGCCATCACCGAGCAGCTCGACGATCGTTGGGAGCATTCGATCGCCCTGTTCAACCTCGGCGAAGCCCTGGCCGAGGCCGGTGAGATCGAAGCAGCGAGAGACTACCTGCGCCGCGCCATCGAGAAAAAGTCGGCCCTCGGTGATCGTTGGGGCCTGGCCTATGCGCGCCACGCTCTGGCTCGCCTACACCTTGACCACCAAGAGCTCGACCGTGCTGGCAGAGAAGCTCGGGCCGGACTGCGCCTGGCGGATGAAATCGGCGACCCCAAGATCACCTCTCGCCTACATCTCCTGCTGGGCCACGTGCTTTTCGAGCAGGGCGAGACGGACCGCTCAGCGGAGCATTTCCGCAAAGCCCTGCAGGACGCCGAGCGCATCGCTTCCGAGCCCGATGTCGTCGCAGCCCGCCAAGGGCTCGCCGTCGTGTGGGCCAAGCACGGCGTTGGCTGATCTTCGGCGGATTCTCGAACGGCGAGAGAGCCCTCAGCCCCTGAGCCAACGCGGCACCAAACCCCCGAACAGCCGGTAGGCGGGCTGCACCGTGCGCCGGGAGGCGTCCATGTAGCGAATCGCCACTAGCTTGCCGGCCACTTCGGCACCGACATAGGCAAACTGGAGCAAGGTCGATAGAAGGGAGATATCCAAATCTCCTCGGGCAACCCATTCGTCGTGCAGCCAGAGTGCCAGAACTGTCCCGAACTGAGCTCTGAGGATGACCATAGCGACGATAACGGCACCCACTACGGCGATGCTGTTGGCCCGACGCCGCTTTGTTTCCGAGCTTGGCTCGCCTTCTCTTGCGCCACCGAGGGCGGCTTCGAGCAACGCTCCCCCCTCGACCCAAGAGAACAAGAAGATCGTCGCGGTACTGAGCAGCAGGATCAGGACACCGATCGTCACTCTCGCGCTCCCAATTCAAGCGCCATAATGTGTTTCTGGTCGCGCAGATAGAGGGTTGTCGAGACCAGGGTCGGAAGGGTCCACTGGGGTGAGCCGGTGACCTGCGCCGAGGTCAGGACCTCGAGCCCTTCGGGCGACACCTTCGCCAAAACGAGCTGGCCATCTTCGTCGAGGAAGAGGAGCTTGCCGTCGCCGTAGAGAGCTTGAGCCTTGTGGAAGCCTCGTTGGCGCCAGGCGATCTTGCCGGTGCGGCAGTGGAAGGCCGCCAGGAAGGAGGTTCGGTTGCCGCCGACCGAACCGTAGACGTAGTCACCGTTGGCAATCAGCGTCCAATGGGAGGCCTGCAGCTTGATGTCGAACCAGAGTTTCTTGGCGTTGAGCCCATCACCAACCGTAGCGACTTCGAGCAGGCGACCGCCGCCGGTGTCGAACTGACTGCCGACCCACAGGTGCCGATCGTCACAGCGCACCACCGGGGTCAGGTGATTGCCGTTGTTGAATTCGATCGGAGCGCGCCACAAGGTGGCGCCGGTTGCCGGGTCGAGGGCGCGAACGCCTTGGGGCGAGAAGTAGATGTATTGGTCGCGGCCGGCCAGGCGCGTGATCGTCGGCTGGGCGTAGCTGACTCCACCGGGCTCACTGCGCCAGACTACCGATCCATCAGCCGGATCGAAGGCGACCACCGCATGCTGGTGGCCGCCGGCGAGCACGATTGCCTTGCCAGCGTAAGGCAGAGGGTTGCCGGAATAGCCGTACTCTTCGACCCTCTCGCGGCGACCGAGCTCTTTCTCCAGGTCGAACTGCCAGACCCGCTTGCCCGTCGCCGCGTCGAGACCCAGCACTTGCCCATCGATGCCCATGGCGATCAGACGGCTGCCCATGAGCAGCGGCGTGCTGTTGGGACCGAGACCAAAGGCGTCGGTCATGTCAGGCCACAGCTTTGGTGTCCGGCGGACCTCCCAAAGAGTTTTGCCCGTCCGTGCGTCGAGCGCGACCACCAGCTCTTCTTTGCCCAGGCGGGCCATGGAGAATAGCTGGCCGTTGCGGTAGAGGATCGACGAATGGCCCTCACCCAACGGACGCTGCCATAGCTGCCGCGGTCCGTCCGCCGGCCAGCTCTCGGCCAGGGTCGAGAGCTCGACAGTGAAATCACCCCGCGGACCACCCCACTGCAGCCAATCTTGGGCCAAGCCCGGGCACGGCAAGAACCACACGAGCATCGCGCATACCGCAGCTCGCCCAGACCCTGGAGCCCGTCCCGACGAGGTGCACCGCCGTCGACGCGCGGCGGCCTTCCGATCGTCCTTGCCCAGAGGAGTCCTCATCGAGCTACGATAACAGCCTCTCGGGCAGGTCTTCAGGATCGGCCAAACAAACGGCCCAGAGCGCCCCCCTTACCTCCCTTGTCGCCCAACGCCTCGTCGACTCGGGCGACTGTCCGCAGATCGAGGCGCACGAGACGACCCTGGATATCGGCCAGGGCTTCCTGGAGGGCGGCGACGTCTTCGCCGTCCACCGTCTTCAACAGACGGCCGTAGGCCAGGGCCATCAAGTGGTAGACCTCGACTGCTGTTTCCGGCTCCCAGGCCTCGAAGCGGATGCCGCCCATCTCTTGCTCGAGGTCCTCGAGAATACTCTTCGCCCAGCCGACATGGTTGGCCTGCAGACACAGCTGGGCACCGGTCAATCGGACCTGGAAGGCCGAGCGCACGCTCGAGGCTCGCCGAACCGCGTTCTGCAGGATCGCCAGCGCATCTACTGGCTTCTTCTTGGCAAAGAGCCGCTTGACCTCGGCAATCTCCTCTTCCTCCAGCGACTCGTCCACCTCCCGTCCGCTACCGCCCACCACATCGAGCTCCACCTTCACGACCGCCTCTTCGATCCACTGCCGAGTCTGCTGGCTGGCGAACGGGCTACTGTCCTTGAAGGTCAGGCTCGGTAGGGCAGGGAAGCGCTCCAACAACAGGCGCAGCTCCTCTCGCAGAGTCGCTGCGAGACGGCCGCCAGCGGGTCCGATCTCCTCCAGGGCGGTCGTCGAGTACAGCTGAAGATCCAGCCAATAGGTACCGTTGGCGCTCTGAAAAGCCCCTTCACTGGCTTCCAGGAGCTTGTCCCACTTCTGAGCTTGAAAGAGTCCTTCCAGAGCCTTGCGCTGCTGCGGCTTGGGCGAGTCGACTTTGGTCTGGCCGCTGCCGGCATCGGCCGCCGGCGGACCGGTGAGATCGTCCCACTTGAGAGAACGCAGCAAACGATACGGCAGAACGCTGAGCTGACTCGCCTGGCGCATCGGCGCGACGAGGCTGCGCAAGCGATTGCGAATCTCGCTCGTGCCGGCATTGTCCGGCAGGGGCTCGGCCGCCGGCAGCTTGGGTGCCTGGCCCCGCGCCGGCGGGGGCTTCGGCGGCGCCGCTTCCGCCGGCGTCTCGTCAGCAGCCGGTTGGCTCGCGGAGGACGCGCTGGCATCGGGCTTGGCTTCGCCGGCCGTGCCCTGGTCGGCCGCCGGCGCGGTCTGATCTGCGCCCGTAGGCACCTCTGCGGGGTCCGGCTGGGCTGCCTGATGGGCGCTGAGGTATCGACTGAGGACGCGTCCCGGCTCACCGAACGCCGGTTTGTACTTCTCCGCCTGCTCTCGCGCAGAAGCCTGCGTCTTCTGCAGATCCTCCAGAATCGACTCGAGCAGCGCACCCTCATCGGCGGTTGGCTCGCGCGCGGCGAGGAAAAGCCCTAAACGGCTGCTCAACCATTCGAACGTATTCTTGCGCGTGCGCTCTTGCGGTGGAAAGAACCCCGCCCAGTGCTTCTCGACCAGGTGGCGCAGAATGCCGACGCCATCCGCCAGCCCCGCATAACCGTGGCGCTGCAGCAGAGCCACACAGAGGTAGCACGCCGCGTTCAAATCCTTGGCGAGAGTGGTCAGCACCTCGACCGCTAGGGTCTCTACGGCTTTCCAATCGGTGGTCCCGGCATCGATGTTGCCGATCTCGCCCTTCAGATTCTCGAACGGATCCTCGTACTTCGGATTCTTGCCCATAGGAGCGTCACCCGGTAGGGGCTCGCAGCAGCGGTCGTAGCGGTCTCCGAGAACGTGTGCCATGGCTTCCTCAAGTGATGCAGAAACTTCGTTCGAGAATCGCCGACAAAGGCCGCCCGAGGCGCTGCTCGTCGAGTTCACCGAGCGCTATCTCGCTCTCCGGCCAGGTGGAGCGCATGTCGGCGATGTCGGCATATCCGGGCATTTCAGGATGCAGGGCAGCAATATCTCCCGGCGTCAGGGCGCGATGCAGCAGCGTAATGCCACTACTGCCGCCGGTCTCCCACAGGATCTGTAGGGGCCCCTTGCGCCGCCGGGCCGACAACAGACACCACAGGGCGGCCAAGCGCTCACAAGCCAACAGAGCCGACGACGGCAACCGGGCGGCGAGCGGCTGGCGACTCTCCTCCTTCTTCGGATGCTTGAGCCAGGCCAGAAGCGCCGGCCAGCGGACGCCGGCCTCTTCGCCGAACAGCGAAGCACCGAGCTCGCCGACCCGCGGCACCTCGGCGTTCAGGTAGCGCTCCTGGATCTGGCGATCGCCCTGCA
>JBCCGX010000892.1:0-4480 GCA_039029035.1 Acidobacteriota bacterium
GCGCCAGCCGCCGGTTCGAGGCACCGAGGGAGCGCCGGATCGCCACTTCTCGCTGGCGCGTGGCACCCCGCGCCAACAGCAGATTTGCCACGTTGGCGCAGACGATCAGCAGCACGAAGGCGATGATCCCCAAGAGAGACAGGGTGATCGGCTCGACATCGCTGGTCAGGGCTTGGCGCAGCGAGATCGCGCGGTAAACTCGGTCTTGATTGGCCGCCGGATACTCGGTCACCAAACGCTCGCCGAGAGAACGTACCTCGGCGTCCAAGGTCGATAGCTCGACGCCGTCGCGCAGTCGGGCGATCGAGCCGAGGAAGTTGGTGCCCCGGGGCGCCGACTCGTCGTCGAAGCGCATCGGAACCCAGAGCCGGGTTTGATCGGGGTACTCGGTGCCGGCCGGCATGATGCCGACGATCGTCGTCGGCTGGGCGTTGACCAGCACCGAAGCACCGATCACGTCTTTGCTGCCGAAGTACGAGCGCCACAAGCCCTCGCTGATCACCATGACGCGCTCCGCCTCCGGCTGATCCTCACCCGGCAAAAATGTTCGACCCTTGAGCGGCTCGAGCCCGAGCACGTCGAAGAAGGCAGCCGACACTCGGGTACCGCCGATCCGTGCCGGCTCGAAGCCATCACTCAATCCGTAAGGTTCCCAATCCCATGTTGCGTGGCCCTCGAGTAATTGGGATTGCTCGCCCAGATCGCGCGCGTCAGGGAACGACAGCTGGCCCCAGCGCAGCCCGCGCGTGCTGGAGGCGCTCTGCAAGACCACCAAGCGTTCGCTGTCACGGTAGGCGTAGGGTTTCCACAGCACCGAGTCGATGAGCGAGAAGAGGGCGGTATTCGAAGCGATGCCGATGGCAAGGGTCAGAATGGCAGCGAGAGAAAAGGTCGGGCTACGCCACAGCCCCCGGGCGGCGTAGCGGATATCTCTGAGGAAGCTGTTCATCGTTTCATCTCCTCCGCGTCGCGCCGGGTTCTCGATCGGGCGATCGCGGGATGCGTCAACGAAGCGCGTCGTCTTCCGAGCCGACCTGCGAGGCGAGCGCCGCGACACGGGCGCCTCGACCTCGAACAGCTCTTCGAAAGGCAGATCGAGCCTTTGCAAGAGCTTGTCTCGAGTGGCCGCAGCCGGATAACGGCGCCGGCCGCTGACCAGATCCGACAGGTGGCCGCTCGAAAGATCGAGCCTCTGGGCCCACCGGTTGTGGCTGATGGGCCGCTTGGCCAGCTCTTTGGCCAGCCGCTCATGACGGAGTCGAACGCGCATCAGGAGAACCTCCTCAGTGACTACGAGTCTGGCCCTCCGGAGATCGACGGTCAAGGCGATCGCAGCTCAGAAAGTGCTCGCACCTGCTCGCACTTTGCGGATTCCGATCCCTGCCTCGCTATACCTAGTGGAATCACCCGTTGGTGAAGCCTCGCCGTGACGGCCGCGATACACTCTTGCCGCAGCCACCGAAACCCGGAGAGGAGCCGTCTGAGCCGACACCGACTGTCGGGCGAGCCTCCTTTCCATCAACAAGGAGATCGAGACCATGAAGAAAGCTCAGAAGAAAAACCGCAAGCTCGCTCTACACCGGGAAACGCTGCAGAAGCTCGATCCGCGCGACCCGAAGGTGGCCGGCGCCATGGGCAAAGCCATCATCGACTCGGCGGACCCCTGCGTCAGCTGCCTCTGCGTATCGGACCCCGAGTCCGTCTGTCTGTGCAGCGGCGGTGGCGTCCAGATCGGCAGAGCCTAGGCTAGAGCCACAGTTTCATTCCCGCATGGGTCGCTCGGAAGCCCACCGATTCATAGAATTTCAAGGCTTCCGGGCGGCGTTTGTCCGTTGTCAGCTGGACGAGTCGGCATCCGGCGGATCGCGCCTTGGTGATCGCCTCGTCCATCAGCGCCCGGCCGATGCCGTGACCCCGAGCCTCGACGGCCACCCGAACGCCTTCGATCTGCGCCCGCCAGCCCCCTTCGTAGGTGAGATTCGGGATCAGGGTCAGCTGTAGCACACCGACGACTCGACCCTCGCGCTCGGCGACCAGCAGCTCGTTGTGCGGATCGGCCGAGATGGCGACGAAGGCTTCGCTGTAGGACGGCGGCAGCGCCTCGGCGAATTGCTCCCGCGTGGCGCCCAGAGGATCGTTGGCCAGCATCCGAACGATGGTGATGAGATCTTCGCGCTCGGCGCTGCGGAACGTGATGGAATCGCTACTCATGGTGGCCATGATCTAGCATGATGGGCGCCCCATTCAAGGCCGTCCAATTCAAGACCGGGAGCGAGGGAAGCCATGTCTGAACCTGAGATCGTACGCTACGAGAGGCGCGGGCCGGCAGCTTGGCTGGTGCTGAGCCGACCGGAGAAGCGCAACGCCCTATCCCTGGAAATGATCCAGCAACTCGGCCACGGGCTCGACCGAGCGCTGGCGGACGACACCGTCCGGGCAGTAGTGCTCACCGGCGAGGGGCGCGCCTTCTGTGCCGGAGCCGATCTGAAGGCCGGACCGGGGTGGAGTGGCTCGAGGGGTCAAGGCACGGCTCGACACCCCTTCGCCGATCTCCTGCAGCGGCTGCAAGCGGCCAGCAAGCCGGTGCTGGCAGCGGTCAACGGCGCCACCTTCGGTGGCGGCCTCGGCCTGGTCGCAGCGGCCGACATCGCCTTCGCCGCAGCAACGGCGAAGTTCAGCTTCAGCGAAGTCCGCATCGGTCTCATCCCCGCGATGATCTCGGTCGTCGTGCTACCCAAGATCGGGCCGCACCACGCCCGGCGTCTCTTCCTCACCGGTCGCCGCTTCACCGCCGAGGAAGCCTGCGCCTATGGCTTGATCCACCAGGTGACCTCACCCGAGGCGCTCGACGAGGCGATCCGGAGTGAGGTCTCGGAGATCGCCCACGGTGGTCCCACCGCGGTGCGCGAGGCCAAGCGCCTGATCCACACCCTGCAGACCCTCGACACCGACGAAGCATTCGATCGCGCCGCCCACTGGCTCGCCGAGCTGGCGCGCACGGAGGAGGCTCGCGAAGGCATGGCCGCCTTCGCTGAAAAGCGGCCACCGAGCTGGGCTCCAAAGCCCTAGCACGCCCAATCCAGCAGGCGCCGTTCGACGCCACTCCGCCTCCGGTGCCTCACGTCGCGGCACCTTGATCGAGCTCGGGAATCCCGAGATCTCGGGATAGATCCGCCTTTGTTCACCGTGGCCTACTCGAAAGCCAACGGGCCGGTCTGCTTTTCCCCCACCAGCACTCCCGCACGCCGACCGCGATCGGTCCTTCGTCGGCACAGGGACTGAATGACTGCATCGAAAGAGGAAAGGTGAACATGAAGACTTGTCTCGGAAAGATCCGTTGTTGCTTGGGCCGCCGCATGGGCCTGTGGCTGCTCGCTCTCTCCCTTCCCGCCACGGTCTGCCTGGCCGCCACAGCTCACGCCACCGACCCGCCGCACGTGATCTACATCATGATGGACGATCTCGGCTACGGCAGCTTGAGCAGCTACGGTAGCCCGTTCATCGACACACCGGAGATCGACGCCTTCGCCAACGAAGGCGCCCTCTTCACCCAGTACTACGTCAATTCGCCGGTCTGCTCGCCCTCTCGGGTCTCCGTGCTGACCAGTCTGCCGCCGCGCTTCTTCAACATCCGCGACGCTCTGGCAACCGGTGCCAATGGCTCCCATTTCAGCCAAGTCGGCATCCCCGACTATGTACTGACTCTGCCGGAGTTCTTGAAGCAGCACCAATATCGGACGGTACACCTCGGAAAATGGCATGTCGGGGGGTTCGAGAAGATCGCTGACGCGGTGCACCTGACGCCCGGTGCCGATATCGAATTCTTGCCGTCTGCGGCGGGCTTCGACGAGTGGATCGTTCGGGTGCCCTCCAAGTCGCGTAACAACTATTGGCAGGAGTACATGCAGCCCCACGACGGCCCAGGGTTCTGTGTTCATGACGAAGCCAACACCACCGCGACGGAGTGCCGCGGCACCGAGACTACCCAGCACCTCACCGAGTGGCTGGTCGACGAGGCGATCGAGGTGATCGACTCCCACGATCCGACGGAGCCCCTGTTCCTCAACGTCTGGCTACGCGCGCCGCACCTGCCTTACAACAGCCCGGCGAGCCTGGCCGGGGGTTTCACCCAGGCAGAGCAATACGAGCTGCTGGTGGAGTACGCCGATGAGCAGATCGGCCGGCTGGTCGACAAGGCCGCCACTCTTGGGACCAATACCCTGGTCTTCGTCACCAGTGACAACGGGGCCCAGAGCGCTCAACCGGGCTCCCCTCTCGAGCCCATCGCGCCTAACGGCGACCTCCTGGGCAAGAAGGGGCAGCTGTGGGAAGGTGGCATTCGGGTGCCGATGATGGTGCGCTGGCCGGCCCAGGTGGCACCGGCGCTGGAGGTTTCGTTTCCGGCCTCGTCGTTTGATGTCTTCGCCACTCTGGTCGACATCCTGGGTGACGAGGTCGAGCCCCTCGATCTGGCAGGCCA
>JBCCGX010000893.1:0-4479 GCA_039029035.1 Acidobacteriota bacterium
CACCCACAACTGTTTCGCCTGGCGGGTCGGCACGGATCGCGATGCCGCCCGTTCGAGCGACGACGGTGAGCCCAGTGGCACTGGGGGACGGCCAATCCTGCAGGAGATCGACGGGCGTCAGTTGACCAACCTGGCCGTCGTAGTGACCCGCTACTACGGCGGTACCAAGCTCGGCACTGGCGGCCTGATCCGCGCCTACGGCGGCGCCGCGGCGGCCGCCCTGGATCGGGCCGAAGTGATCGAAACCCGGATGACCGAAACGCTCAGGATCGCCTTCGCCTACGACTTCTCGGGTGCCGTGCAGAGCGTGCTCGTCGCCGCGGGGCTATCCCCAGCGGGGACCAACTATGGAGCCGGGGTAGAGATGGAGATCGCCGTGCCGGTGGAAGAGATCAAGCCGTTCGAGCAGGCCTTGAAGGATGCCACGCGGGGGCGGTTGGTGATCAAGCGCTGAGCCACATCACCACCGCCAGGAGACCCGTCAGCATGGTAGCCAGGAGCAGCGGGGCACCGGTCACGAACACTTTGAGAGAGTCGCGTCGGGCTTCCTCGTGCTCGGCCGCGTGCCGCTCCTGAGCTCGGCGTAGCCAGTTGCGTGATAGCTCGAGATCCGGGTCGTCGTCTTGCGCCAGGCCGAGAGTGCGCTGGAGTTGGGTCCCCCAGAGCTCGATGTCGTGTGGCCGGTCGTCGTACAGCGCCTGAGTGAGCTGTCGCCGCGCCTCGTCTTCGGCGTCGGCGCGGCGTGTGCGAACGTCGAGCCAGAGCTCGGCGCGACGGATCCAAGGCGACTCGGGGGCAACCTCGGCGAGCTCCTGGGTGAGCCGGCGGACCCCGGACTCCTGCCGTTGCTCGAGGGCCTGCTGTAGCTCGTCTTGCAGGCGCGACCCCCGACGTCCTTGCTCCCAAGTCGCCAAGAGATCGAGCCCCAGGGTGCGCGCTTCGGCGAGTCCGTGCTCGATTGCCGCCGCCTCGCCGAACGGCGGTCCGAGGAAAGCGCCGAGCAGCGGTTCGACGGCCGGCGGCAGATCGTCTCGCGGGATCGTCCGAGTCCGGCCCGGCGGGTTACCGGCCAAGAGCTCGAAGAAGACGCCACCGAGGGCCTCCGAATCGATCGTCGTCCCCGGTTTGGCGGGCACCGCGATACGGATCTTGGGATCGCGGGTCGGATCGTCGAGTAAGGTCTCGAGAGCGGTGCCATGGAGAGTGATCTCGTCGAGGCCCAGGGTGGGGTAACAGTGGCCGCGTTGCCGAGCGGCGATGCAGGCGTTGAGGGTCTCCACCAAGCAGGTCACCGCGACCAACAGCGGCACCGGTTTGCGCTGCGCTTCGGCCACGCGCAGCAGGTCGCGCAGCGTGGGGCTTCGGTTCTCTCCGACGGTTGACGCGGATGCGCTTGACGCGGATGCGCTTGACGCGGATGCGCTTGACGCGGATGCGCTCACCGCCCGCCGCCGACCAAGGCTTGGAATCGCGGATTCTCTCGCAGCGCGTCCCATTGTGGGCCTATCTTCAGCCAGGGGACCGAGACATCGGATGGGATCGACAGCAAGTACTCGATCTGGTCGAGGGCCTCGTCATGCTCGCCGACCATAATGTAGATCTTGGCCAAGTGGTCGACGAAGCGTGGCCCGATGTAGGCATCGGCGGAGATCGGGTATCGAGCCACCGCTTTCTGCGCTTCGCGGATCGCGTCGTCCTTGCGGCCGAGGCCGGCGTAGGTCATTCCGAGGGTGATGTGGAGCCGAGCGTAGGTCAGACCGAGGGTGAGACGCGGTCCGGCGTCGACTGCTTCCGCTGGCACGCGCCGCTCGAGCATGAGACGGGCGTTCTCTAACAGGGCTTCGGCGACCTCGGTTTCGCCGAGGCGTCGATAGGCCAGGCCGCGCAGCAGGTCGCGTGGATAGAGCGCCCACTCGACGCCCAGCAGGGGAGCCATGGTGGGGTGCTTCTCCAGCCGCTGGGCGGCGGCGAGGTATTCTCTTTCAGCCGTCTCGAGGTGAAACCAGGCGAGTAGAGAGCTGCTGGCGTCTTGACGCGGCATGCTCTCGAGAGTCTCCCGGGCAGCGGCGGTGTCACCGCGCCAGAGCAGGAAGTTGCTCGCCCGGCTATGGTACGGCGCCGGCTGATCCGGGGTCAGAGAAATCGCCAGGCGATAGAGCCTGTCCGCCTCCGAGTAGCGCCGCATGGTGGTGTACGTCTGGGCCAGCTCGGCGGCGATCCAATCGCTCTTCGGCTGGATTTCGAGCGCCCGTTCGAGGGTGGAGGCGGCGTCGTCGAATCGACCCTGCCGGCGCATGATGTAGGCGGTGCCCTCGAGCAGCTGGCTGTCGTTGGGTAGTGCCCGGGCGGCGATCTGGAACTCCCGCAGGGCGGCCTCGTAGTCCAGCTGGCAGCGATAGTAGTAGTAGGCCAGAGCGCGGTGACCTTCAGGCAGCGTCGGTTGCAGGGCGAGAGCCGCTTCGGCGGCTTCGAGCGCCTTCTCGCGCCGTTCCGGGGTGCGATCGAGACGCCAGAAGTACATCAAGGAGTGCGCTTCGGAAAGCTCCGCGTAGGCCAGGGCGAAGCGTGGGTCGAGATCCACTGCGCGTTGGAACATCTCGACTGCGACATTCCAGGTCTCGGGCTCGGGCTCGCGGCGACTGGCGCGGTCCATCCCTCGCAGGTAGGCCTGGTAGGCCTCGATGTTGCGCGTCGGGCGTGAGGTGAGAGCCTCGAGCTCCGGCTCCAGCAGGACGATGTCGAGCTGGTGAATGACTTCCGAGGCGATGTCTGATTGCACCGTGAAGATGTCGTCGATCACCCGATCGTAGCTCTCTGACCAGAGCTGGGTGTCGTCCTTGACGCGGGTCAGCTGCGGCGTCACGCGGACCCGGGTACCGGGCTTCGCGGCGGAAGGTGAGCCGGATGCGGCGGCTGTGTCGTCGCTGGAGCCCCAGCGCACCGTGCCCGTCAACAGGAAGTCGACACCGAGATCCTGGCCGATCTCCTGCACGCTCTTGTTGGCTTGATCGTACTGCAGCGCGGTGGTGCGGGAGATGACCTTCAGAGCGCTGACCGAGGCCAAGCGCGAAGTGATCTCGTCGGTAATGCCGGCGGCGAAGTAGGCATGATCCGCCGGGCCGAGGTTCTCCATCGGCAGAACGACGATCCGCTTCTGAGCCGGTGCTGGCGCCGCCGCCGTCGGGTCGCCGCGGCCGGGTTGCGCCGTGTCCGTCCCACCCCGCCCGGTGCGCAGCCAGACCAGGGCGACGATGGCAATTGTCACCAGAAACGTCGCCAAGACGGCGACGAGCCGCTCGTTGTCTCGCCGCTTGGGCAGGATCTTGGCGAGATCGGAGCGGGTGGTCAAGAGATCGGTGGACGAGAGCTCACCGCTGTGCACTTCCCCGGTGAGCATCTCGCGCTGCAGCTCCTCGAGTTCATTGCGCAGATCGAGAGCGGTCTGAAAGCGCCGCTTGGGATTCTTCTCCAGACAGTGGCGAATGATCCGGCCGAGGTGGCGCGGCAGGTAGACGTTGAGGGTGGTGACCGACGGCGGCTTGTCGCGCAGAATGGACGACGCGAGGTCACCCCAGGTCTTGCCCTGGAACGGCCGCGCGCCAGTGGCCATCTCATAGAGCACGATGCCGAGAGAGAAGATGTCTGAGCGCCGATCGATGGAATCGCCCTGCAACTGTTCCGGCGACATGTAGGGCACCGTGCCCATCATCTGGCCGCCCTCGGTGGTGGGCGGTGCAGCGCGAATCTGGGTCGTCGGCGAGTTCACTGCGCTGTCGTGCCGTTTGGCGAGGCCGAAGTCGAGCACTTTCACCCGACCATCGGCGGTCACCATGATGTTGCTGGGCTTGAGATCGCGATGAATGATGCCCTGCTCGTGGGCCGCGGCGAGGGCGTCGGCCAGGGGAATGGCGATCTTGAGGATCTGCTCGGCCGCCATGCCGACGGAAGGAATGAGCACGTCCAGCGTCTGGCCTTCGACCAGCTCCATGATGAGGAAGTGGGCGCCGTCTTCCTCTTCGATGGCGTAGATGGTGACGATGTTCGGATGGTTGAGCTTGGCGAGGACCTCCGCCTCCCAGCGAAAGCGCCGATAGCGGTCCGGATCGGCGGCCCATTCCTGGGTCAAGGCCTTGATCGCCACCTTGCGGTGGAGCTTGAGGTCCTCGGCAAGGTACACCGAGCCCATGCCACCGGTAGAGAGCTGGGAGAGGACCTTGTAGTTGGAGAGGTTTGGAGTGACCGATTCGACCATCACGCGCTCCGAGCCGCCATGATAGCGCAGGGCGTCATGCGACACCCATTGCTGTCCTGCGGGTCGCAGGTAGCCTCTGGTCCGGTGTCAACCGGTGGCCGCCACCGTGCCAAAAGGCCGGGTCAAGGAACAGTGATCGCCCACCGGGTGATGTTGCCGGACTCGAAGCCGTCAGCAAAGAGTGGCGGTGAGTCGGTGACCAGCTCGATCTGATCCAGGCCGATGCG
>JBCCGX010000894.1:0-4478 GCA_039029035.1 Acidobacteriota bacterium
AACATGGTGAAGTCTTGGTGAAAGCCCGAGCGGATTTTCTCCGCGTTGCCTTCTTTGTGGATGCCTTCCACATAGGCACGGGTGATGACGTCCTCGATCGACATCCGTGCGTCTTCGGCCGTCGCTGGCCAACCGATCGCCAAGAGAATCAGGACCATGAAACTGAAACGTCGCATTGTTCTCTCCTTCGTCGTTTTGCTCCCTACGCGTCGGGCGGGCCGAAGCTTCAGGTACGAACATCTCCTCCGCAAGTTTCGAAGCGTGCCGCATACGATAGAGTGAAGGGTTGCAGGCTCGATCAACAACCGCGAGGTTACGCATATGGATGCCCTGACTCGATTGCTGCGGGCTATCTCCGACCCCACCCGCCGGGCGATTCTCGACAGGTTGTTGTCAGGTAGCCGATCGGTTGCGGAATTGAAGAAGCAGTTCTCGATGAGTCGACCCGCGGTGTCGAAGCACCTGGGTGTTCTGCGCGACGCGGGGTTGGTGGTCTCGCAGCGTGTCGGCCGACAACAGATGTACGAGCTCGACCTGACGCCACTGGCGAGGATTCGAGAGTGGCTCGAACCTTATCGCCGAGAGGGTGCGATCCGCGACCGGCCGAGGCCGGAAGCCCGGAAGGCCCCGGCGAGCTCTCGGCCTGATGATTGGAAGTGTTGGTAGGTCCTCAAGGGCCGAACGCAGGGCCGAACCGGCGTAGTACAGCGACCCAGCGCTGGAGGATCTCGGGATAGTTCTTGATTGCGGCGAGGGCGTCCGCCTGGCGGATGCCGCGCTGTGCCTGCTGTCGATAGAGCTCGACCCGGTGCTGCCACTCTCGTCGATCCAGCTCGGGTTGCGGCAGTCGGGCTGGAACCCTCTGGCCTAGCAAGATGGCGTCGATCCCTTCCGCACCCCACAAAGGGTCGGGGTAGGTGAAGCCCTGGCGAATCGTCGGCTGATACGACAACGGACCGCGCTCGCGGTAGGCCTCGATGAGCTCGCCATGGGCGGAAATGTCGACGGCCTCCGTACAGTGCTGCCAGAAGGGGCTGTCGAGCCGGCGGTTGAATCGATAGTGGAGGGCGAGGAACCAGCAAAGATAGTCCCAATAGGCAGCGACCCGGCGATTGAGCAGTGTCGCGATGCCACGCTCGCCTTGGCGCAGGGGAAGGGCGCCGACGAGTAGGCCGATCTGGCGGATCAGCATGTGCAGCGCGGTCGATTCGAGAGGCTCGACGAAACCGTATGCGTTGCCCATGGCGACGACGTTGCCACGCCAGAAGTGCTCGTGACGACCGGTGCGAAACTCGATCAAGCGCGGTTCGCCCATCTCGGGAAACAGACCACGCATCTCACGTTCGGCGGCTTCGGGGCTGGCGAAGGCGGAGCAGAAGACATACCCGCGGTGATCTTCTAGCCGCTGGGGCGTCGACCAGCACCAGCCGGCTTCGAAGGTGGTCGCCGTCGTATGGGGCTCCACGACACCGCCGTGAGGCACGGTGGCGACCAGCGCACGATCGGTGAAGAGGCTCTTGCCATAGCTGAGGAAGGGCGAGTTCAGGGATTGCTCCAGCAGCAGGGAGCGGAAGCCGGAACAGTCGACGTAGAGATCGAAGGCGAAGTCGCGCCCGTCGTCTGCCAGGAGAGCCGTCACAGTCTCGCCATCCGCTGCGACCCGCACATCGACGATCCGGGCATCGACCGTTCTGACGCCGGCATGCTTCGCTTGCTGTCGCAGATAGGCAACGAAGGGCGCGTTGTCCAGATGGTAGGCGGCGTCGACGCCGAGCGCCGAGTGCCAACGGTCGCCCTCGGGCTCGATCGGCAGCGAGCCGTTCGACATCAGCAGCGATTGGGGCGAGCAGCGCAGGATGTCGCCGTCGTACACTGTCGACTCGAGGAGGTGGACCGGGCCGAACGGATAGTTGAAGGCACCCCCCGGCTCGCCCCACTCGAACCGGATGCCAAGCTTCAAGGTGGGGTCGACATGGCGGAAGAGTTCGTCGACGTCGAACCCCAGGTCGACGTGAAGGAACTGTGGCATCAGCGGGGTGGTGGCCTCGCCGACACCGATGATCGGCACCTCGCTCGCTTCGATGAGCGTGACGTCGAGTGCCGGCTGCTTGCGTCGCAGGGCCAGTGCGGTCAGGTAACCGGCGGTACCACCGCCGAGGATTCCGACCGAGGTACACAGCGTTTCGCGTTCGCTCACGCGGGCCCGTCGTGGAGATCTGACGTAGTTATCGATCAGCTCACGGCGGACCTGGGCCGCCAGAGGGTGGCCCGTTCCGGGCGCCCGTCGACACAGGGGGCAATCCGCGGCGGGCGTCGCGGCATAGGTTCGCCGGCTACCGCCGCGAGGGAAAAAGGCGACTGAGCTCAGTAGGGAAGGCTGGCCCGGAGCTTGGTCTGCCGAGCTCGTGTCCCGTCCGGCGGACGTAACGGCCAGGATAGCTCGTGCTTCCTTGATGGCCTCTCCGACGATCGCCTCAGATGTCGCGGCGTCAGAGCGCCCGAGTGCGAAGCGACGGCTCGCTGCGACGAGGTCGCCTCCGGGCAGACCGAGCCGTCGCAAACTGGCGATCTGGGCACAGGCAAAGCAAGGGCCGTCACCGGGAACAACCGTGGGCCCGAGGCGTACGCCGTCCGGGTCGAAGGTCAGTATGAGGCACGCGATACCACAGCCTAGACAAGATCGCTGGATCTCGAAGAGTGCGTCGTAGGTCGTCTCTTCGAGGGCACAGATCACCAGCTCAGCTTGGCGGAGGTGCCGAGCGAGGTTTTCACTCGGACGTGGAGTCGCTCGCCGTGGAGCCGCAAGGCGCTCGGCGATCCGGCGACTGGCGAGACCCTCTCCGAGCACCAGGATCTTCTTGCCGACGGATGTTGTCTTACGCTCCTTGGAGGCTCCGTCGATTCTCTGAGGCTCGCAGATCTCCGCCGCCGTGGGGGCACTGGAAACCAAACCACTGGCCTCGAGGTGGCGCAGCAGGCCGAGCACAGCGTCTGGGTCGTAGACCTCGGCCAACTCGGAGCAAATTGCATCGGCCGACTTGTCACCGTCGACGCGACTGAGAACCTGCTCCAGATCCGCCGGATCGACGCCACGGACCAGCCGGATGCCCGCTGCGCCGCGGATCAGCAGTCGGCCGTCCGGAAGTGCCGAGATTTGGGCCGGCAGGCGATGCATGGGGGCATTCGTTCGCATGGCTTCGGCCATGGATAGGATTTTACTCACTCGTCCAACTCGGGCCTCGGTTAAGCTCCTCCGAATGCGGATCGGATTGACGGACGTCGACACACGGCTGATCGACGAAGGTACAGGAGCACCGTGTCTGTTACTGCACGGCAATCCCGACTCAGCGGACCTGTGGGCTGGCCTCATCGCCCGCTTGAAGCACCGTCACCGCTGCCTGGCTATCGATCTGCCTGGCTTCGGCGATTCGATGGTCACCGGGGACTTTGACTGCAGTCTGGAGGCGATGGCGGCATTCGTCGACGAAGTGCTGGAAGCAGCCGGGGTTCAAACAGAGGTCGATCTGGTGATGCACGATTTCGGCGGCCCTTTCGGCATCTCCTGGGCCATCCGCCATCCACACAAAGTCCGACGGATGGTCATCATGGATTCGCTCTACTTCGCCGACTACCGCTGGCACTTTTGGGGCAGGGTCTGGCGCACATGGGGTGTGGGTGAGCTCAGCATGGTGTTGATGAACCGCTGGATCTTCGCCTGGGAGCAGCGTCGGGGAGGACCAAGGCTCGACCCTGAGACGATGCGTCGAACCTACGGCCAGATCACGCCTGCGACGAAGCGCATGGTGCTGCGTCTCTATCGAGCGACCGACCCTGAGAACTTCGCCAGTTGGGAAGAGGAGATGCTAGCGCTGACGGCCAAACGACCGACTTGCGTTCTCTGGGGTGCCGAGGATCCCTACATCCCGGCACGCTACGCCTACCGCTTCGGTACCGATCGGGTTCGCGTCTTGCCCGGCGTGGGACACTGGCTGCCACTCGAAGCGACCTCGCAGGTAGCCTCCGAAGTGATGCGGTTCTTGAGCTGAGCTCCCAGAGCTCGATTGGACGCCATTGACCCGGGTTGGTAAGGTTGCGCCACTTCGTAGGAGATTCTTCATGACGACCAAGAGCTTCAGTCTTTGGCTGCTGTTGAGCCTGCTTGTAGGTGCCGCCCTCGGGGCCTACCTGGCAGTGCTGTGGAAGGATCGGGAGATCGAGAAGAGAGTCGCCGAAGTGGCGCAGGTCGAGCAAGACAAGCAAGCTCCCTTGCGCGACGAGCGCAATGCCCTGCGGCGAGCGTTGGCCCGCGAGCAGCTCAAAGTCGACGCGGCGGGGATCGCCGTCGAGGTGGAGCGTAAGAACTTCGGTCTCGCCCGCGAGCGTTTGGCCAAGCTCGGTGACGCCCTGCGCGCCATGATCGAGGATCGCGGCCCCGAGGCCGCGGCGATCGAGGGGCTCTTGACCCAGCAGGCCGAGAT
>JBCCGX010000895.1:0-4473 GCA_039029035.1 Acidobacteriota bacterium
GAGAACCGCCATGGTCAGAAAGAGCACCGGCTCCCACTCGGTCCGGTAGGCGATCCAAACGGTGATCGCCAGCGCCGCGCCAAAGATCAGCCGCAAAACGACGCCGGTTTGCGTGTGGCTGTAGCTCGAAGACTGAAAGTGGCTCGAAGACTGAGTGTGGCTCGAAGACATGTCCGCATCTCCTGCGGTCGGTTTTCGACAACGCGCACCGAACGTAACAAGGAGGGTACGCAGCCGTTCTCGCTACTATTCTCCTCGAGCTGGGTGCCCGAGCGTTCCGCAAGGGGGCTTCAGTCGTCGAGCAGATAGCTCAGCAGCTTCAGGCGCTCATCCTCCGGCCACGTCTCGAAGCGCACGGCGCCGACACCTTCCTTTAGCCGGATGACGACCGCCGGCACACGATTCAAATAGACCGACGGGCCGAGCCCGAAGCTCAGCAGCAGCTTGACGCCGGGAAAGAGCTCCGGTGGCAGACTCAGCGCCATGCCGCCGCCGCTGATGTCGATCAACGTGGCGGACCAGCAGAAATCCTTCGAAACGGAGGGTGCCTCGACCGCAATGAAGGCGCCGTAAGCTTCCCGGCGGCGGGTCCGTCGACGCTCCGTGGCTGTCGGCGAGTCGCCATCTGGGCACGTCCTTCGAGAACTCATGATGACCCCTTCATGCTACCACCGTCGGGTCGAAACGGGCCCGATCGGTGGCCCCGTCGGTCGGCCGAAATCACCGAACCATCGACCTCGACATCCGATATGATCATCTCATCCTGATCAACAGCCCGCGGGACGCATTGGCTGCCGCGCCTGCCAGACGAACATCACCGCAAGGAATCGAGCAGCATCATGACTTCATCGAACTCCTCACCGCCGCGCCGGAGCTTCTTTCGCCGACTTCTACGCTTCCTGGCGTGGGCCTTCGTCCTGATCGTCGTCCTGGCCGTCGCCAGCGTCGTTTGGTTTCGCTCGCACGTCGGCCAGAGCCTGGCGATCCTCGATGGCGAGATCGCTCTCGACGGCTTGGCGGCACCGGTCACCGTCGAGCGCGATCACCAGGGTGTGCCGACGATCCGCGCCGAGAGCCGCGCCGATGTCTCACGGGCACTCGGGTTCTTGCATGGCCAAGATCGTTTCTTCCAGATGGACCTCATCCGCCGACGAGCCGCGGGCGAGCTCTCCGAGCTAGTGGGCAAGGCGGCTCTGGGGCTCGATCGGCGGGTACGCCTACATCGCTTCCGCACCCGGGCCCAGGAGTACGTCAATGCCCTCGGCGCGACCGACCGCCAGTTGCTCGACGCCTACGTCGAAGGCGTTAACGCTGGCCTCTCGGCGCTCGACGCAACCCCTTTCGAGTACACCTTGCTGCGCACCGACCCGGAGCCCTGGCGCCACGAAGATACTCTTCTGGCGGTCTACGCCATGTATCTTGACCTGCAGGGCGGCAGCGCACAGCGCGAGATGGCCTACGGTGTCGTCTACGACGTCCTGCCACCGGCATTGGCCGAGTTCCTCACACCGGAAGGCACGGATTGGGACTCGCCGATCGATGGCGAGCTACTGTCCGCCCCCGCTGTGCCGACACCGGAAGAGTTTGACTTGCGATCACAGCCGCCAGCGGCGGAGCAGAAGGTCGCGCGCTTCACACCGGAGCACGCCCCGACGGACGACCCCTACGCTCCGCCGTACCAGGGCTTCACTATCGGCAGTAACAACTGGGCGGTGGCCGGCAACCTCACGGCCCACGGCGGAGCCCTCCTGGCCGACGACATGCACCTCGGTCATGACGTGCCGAACATCTGGTACCGCGCCTCGTTCGTCTTCCCGGATCCCGACTCGGGTAGCGAGCGCCGGGTGACCGGCGTCACCCTTCCCGGTGCGATGCTGGTGATCGCGGGCAGCAATGGGGAGGTGGCCTGGGGCTTCACCAACACCGGGGCCGACTTCTCCGACCTGGTGATCATCGAGCCTGACCCCAACGACCCGCAAGCGTACCTGACCCCGCATGGTCCACAGCGCTTCCTGACCTTCCAAGAGGAGCTTCGCGCCGGCGGCGAGACCCTCGAGACGCTGGAGATCAAGGAGACGATCTGGGGTCCGGTTTGGGACACCGACCACGAGGGCCGGCAACGGGCGCTCCGCTGGGTTGCCCACGACGACCGTGGCGTCAACCTGGTGCTGCGCGAGATGGAAACGGCGAGCAATCTGGACGAAGCGATCGCGATCGCCGGCCGGGCGGGTATCCCGGGACAAAACTTCGTCGCTGCCGACCGCGATGGCCGCATCGGCTGGACGGTAATGGGACCGATCCCGCGGCGCTTCGGCCACGACGGCACGGTACCCACGTCGTGGGCCGACGGTAGCCGCGGCTGGGACGGTTGGCTGTGGCCGGAGGAGTATCCGCGGATGCTCGACCCGGAATCCGGCCGCCTCTGGACGGCCAACAATCGCGTCGTTTCGGGTGAGATGCTGGCCAAGCTGGGCGACGGCGGCTATGACCTCGGGGCGCGGGCGAAGCAGATCCGTGATGGTCTCTTCGCCCTCGAGCAAGCGGACGAGAAGGCGCTGCTCGCCATTCAGCTCGACGATCGGGCTCTGTTTCTCGAACGCTGGCAGAAGCTGCTACTCGACATCCTGACGCCGGAGGCCATCGCCGATCATCCCAAACGCCAGGAGCTGCGGCGAGTGGTCGAAGATTGGAACGGTCATGCCAGCGTCGACTCTGCAGCCTACCGCCTGGTCCGCGGCTTCCGCTTCGCCCTGTGGGACCGCACCTTCCAGACGCTCACCGCACCGTGTCGCGAAGCCGAGGACCGGTTCCGGTTCCATTGGCTAAGTCAGTACGAAGGCCCGCTGTGGCGCCTCGCCAGCGAGCAGCCGCCGAACCTTCTCGATCCGCAGTACGACACCTGGCAGGAGCAGTTCCTTGCCGCAGTCGACGGTCTGATCGAGCGCGTCGGCGGTGATGAAGCCGATCTGGCCAGCATGACTTGGGGCAGCTTGAATCGCCTGCGAATCATGCATCCCCTCAGCCGCGCCCTGCCGTTCGCCGGCCGCTGGCTCGACATGCCGAGGACACCGGCACCGGGCGACGCCAACATGCCACGCGTCCAAGGCCAGACCTTCGGTGCCTCGGAGCGCCTGGTGGTCTCTCCCGGTCGCGAAGACGAAGGGATCTTCCACATGCCGACAGGCCAGAGCGGCCATCCCAAATCGCCGTTTTTCACCGCCGGTCACGAGGACTGGGTCGAAGGCCGACCGAGCAGCTTCCTGCCTGGCGCCACCGCCCACACCTTGACCCTTACGCCGAGCGGCGCCTGAGCCGAATGAGGGGCCTTTCGCCGCTCATCTTCGCCGCGCTGATCGCCTGGGGCCTTCCCGGGGCGATCAGCGCCGAGGAGAAGCCGGCACCCTCGACCGATGACGACGTCGAGGCGATCTCCCTCCTCGGTCAGGAGCTCGAGTCGCCCAAGCTGCGGCGGAAGTTCCGCGCCAAGCAGCGTAAGCTGCTGCAGAGGGCTGTCGAGGACCTGGCTGGGCGGCCGGACGATCCGGAGGCTCTGATCTGGGTCGGCCGCCGGACCGCCTACCTCGGCCGTTATCGGGAAGCGATCGACATCTACAGCCGCGGGATCGAGGTCCATCCGGAGCACGCGGCGCTGCGACGCCATCGCGGCCACCGCTACATCACCGTGCGCCGCTTCGACGACGCGATCGCCGACCTCGAACGCGCCACCGAGCTGATTGCCGGCACTGAAGACGAGATCGAGCCCGATGGTCTGCCCAACGCGCGCAACATCCCCACCAGCACCCTGCACTCCAACATCTGGTACCACCTTGGTCTGGCTTACTACTTGAAGGGTGACCTGTGGAATGCAAAGACGGCCTACGAGCGCTGCTTGGAGGTGTCGAACAATCCCGACATGGTGTCAGCGACCACCCATTGGCTCTACATGACCACACGCCGGCTGAAGCGCCACCGGCACGCCAAGTGGGCCCTGCGGACGATCCACGCCGACATGGACATCATCGAGAACCATGATTACCACCGCCTGCTGATGGTCTACAAAGGCGAAGCCGATGCCGAGGAGCTTCTCGCCGAAGCGCGCCGAAGCGGCGGCGTGGGCTTCGCCACCGTCGGCTATGGTCTGGGTAACTTCTACCTCGTGGAAGGTCAAGAGGACCGCGCCCGGGAGCTGTTCGCCGAAGTCGAAGGCGGCGAGTCCTGGGCGGCCTTCGGTCATCTCGCCGCCGAGGCCGAGCTGGCGCGTTGGCGGAAAGGGCCGTGAGCAACGCTCTGGTCACCGGCGCCACCGGCCTGGTGGGGTTCAACATCGTCCAAGCCTTGCGCCGCCGCGGCCAGTCCGTCCGCTGCCTGGCGCGCAACCCTGAGGCGGCGCGAGCGGTTCTGGGCGACGAGGTGGAGATCGTACCCGGCGATCTCCTGGAAGCCAGCTCGCTGCGCCGCGCCATCCAGGGCTGC
>JBCCGX010000896.1:0-4468 GCA_039029035.1 Acidobacteriota bacterium
TCGAAACATCTGGTCCTCACCCTACTCCTCGTCTTTGAAGCGGTAGCCGACTCCACGGATGGTGTCGATGAGGTGCCGGTGCTCGCCGAGCTTCTTGCGGATCGAGCGCACATGGACATCGATGTTGCGATCGATCACCGCGGCGCCGTCGCCGATAACCCGGGTCACCAGCAGATCGCGGGTGAACACCCGGCCGGGATGCGACGCCAGCAGATGCAACATGCGGAACTCGGTTGGCGTCAGGATGATCTGCTCACCGTCGACCCGCACTTCGTGCCGCGCCGAGTCGATCACCAGATGCCCCCGCACGATGCGCTCGCCGGTCGCCCGACCCTCGCGGAAAGCACCGCGCCGCAGCACCGCGCGCACCCGGGCGATGAGCTCCTTCGGCCGGAAGGGCTTGGTGACATAGTCGTCGGCGCCGACGCCCAGGCCCAGCACGATGTCGCTCTCCTCCCCCTTGGCCGAGACCATGATGATGGGAATCTTCTGGGTCATCGGATCCATCTTCAACTGGCGACAGACCTCGATGCCATCGAGCCCGGGCAGGAGCAAGTCGAGGAGCAACAGATCCGGCCCCTCCCGGACGACGGTTTTGAGCCCTTCGTCACCACTGGTGGCAGAAATGACCTGAAAGCCCTCGCGTTCGAGGTTGTACTCGATCGCTTCCAAGATATCCGGCTCGTCTTCGATAACGACAATCTTGCGTCGGGACATAGGTATGGGCTCCTGGCGTTCCGCCGCGCCGGAAGGCTGGAGGGACGGATCGCCTACCATGAGCGGTGGCGAACCACATCACCATCGACCATGAACACTACATCTTCGGCGATGTTGGTGGCCAGGTCGGCGATGCGTTCGAGATAGCGTGAAACGGAGAGCAGCTGCATCTCGAGCTCGAGCGTCTCGGGCGCCGCCTGCATGCGCTCGCCGAGGAGGGAGTAGAGATCCTTGTGCTGCTGATCGACAGCTTCGTCGTTGTGCAGAACCTTACGCGCCAGATCGGTATCGCCATGGACGAAGGCACTCAAGCTGTCGCGCAGCATGCTGCGCACATCGTCGGCCATGGTCTCGATCTCTTTCGGTACGGTGATCGGATCATGCTCGGCCAGGAAGGCGGCCCGCCCGGCCAGGTTGCCCGCCAGATCGCCCACCCGTTCGAGATCGTTATTGACCTTCATCGCCGCGACCACGAAGCGCAGATCGGCCGCCACCGGCTGATGCAAAGCGAGGAGCTTGAGCGCATTCTCGTCGACCTCGACCTCGCGCTCGTCGACTTCGTCGTCGCCCTCGATCACTTCCTGGGCCAAGTCGGCACGGCGATCGATCAACGACAGGACCGCCTTGTGGGTGGCGTCCTCGACCATCGAACCGAGCAACAACAGCTCCTTCTTCAGATTCTCGAGATCACGCAACAAGTGTTTGGCCATGGATTCGTCCCTTTACCGGAGCCGATCAGCCGAAACGGCCGGTGATGTAGTCCTCGGTCGCCCGCAGATGGGGTTTGGTGAACAGATCGGTGGTCGCGCCGTACTCGATCATCCGCCCGAGATACATGAAGGCGGTGTAGTCGGAGGTGCGCGACGCCTGCTGCATATTGTGGGTCACCATCAGAATGGTGTACTCGCCCCGTAGGGCGTCGATCAGATCTTCGATCTTGCCGGTGGCGATGGGGTCGAGGGCCGAGCAAGGCTCGTCCATCAGCAGCACCTCGGGCTCGGCGGCGATAGCGCGCGCGATGCACAGGCGCTGCTGCTGACCGCCCGATAGACCGAGCGCCAGATCATCGAGACGATCCTTGACCTCATCCCACAAGGCGGCGCCACGCAGGCTCTGCTCGCACACCTCGTCGAGCACGTTCTTGCGATTCTCGCCGTCGATGCGCAGCGCGTAGACCACGTTCTCGTAGATCGACATGGGGAAGGGGTTCGACTTCTGGAACACCATGCCCATGCGCTTGCGCAGCTCGATGACGTCGACGTCGCGACCGTAGATCGAGTCGCCGTTCAAGATCATCTCGCCGTCGATGCGCACGATGTCGATCAGGTCGTTGAGTCGGTTCACCGACCGCAACAAGGTGGACTTGCCGCAGCCCGACGGGCCGATCAGCGCCGTCACTTTGCCGCGCGGCACTTGCATCGAGATGTCGTAGAGCGCCTGGGCGCTGGCGTACCAGAGGTTGAAGTTCTCGATCTCGAGAACCGCCTCCTCGGCACGGACCGACTCGTGAATCTCACTCGGCAGGGTGCGCCCCTGCTCGATCGCTTCTAAGGGATCCTCGGTCGCGGTTTCGGCCGCCGACTCAGCGGCAACGACCGCTGGCACGTCCGGTTCGGTCGGATCGACGGAGCTGGATGTCTCTAGCATGTTTATCTCCTCACCTGGAGCTGGCCCAAAGACTAAAACTGTCCCGCGACGAACTTCTTGCGCAGCCGGTTGCGGAGCCAGATGGTGGCAAAGTTGAGCGTCGCGACGATGGCGATCAAGAGCAGTGTGGTGGTGAAGACCATCGGTTTGGCGGCCTCGGAGTTTTGACTCTGGAAGCCGACGTCGAAGATGTGAAAGCCGAGGTGCATGAAGCTGCGCTCGGGGTGGATATAGGGGAACAGCCCATCGATCGGTAGCTCCGGCGCGAGCTTCACCGCACCGACCAACATCAGGGGCGCTACTTCGCCCGCACCGCGGGCGATGGCCAGGATCATGCCGGTGATGATGCCCGGTGTGGCACGCGGCAGCACGATGCGCTGGATGGTTTGCCATTTGCTGGCACCGCAGGCATAGGAGCCTTCGCGCATCGAGCTCGGTACCGCTGACACCGCCTCCTCGGTGGCGACGATGACCACCGGCAGGGTGAGCAGCGCCAGGGTGAAGGAGGCCCACAGCAGGCCACCGGTACCGTAGGTCGGGTTGGGCAGGCTGGCAGCGAAGAACAACTGATCGATCGACGCGCCGACGACGTAGCAGAAGAAGCCCAAGCCGAACACGCCGAAGACGATCGACGGCACCCCGGCCAGGTTGTTGACCGCGATGCGCACCGCGCTGACCAACGGCCCGGCCTTGGCGTACTCGCGCAGGTAGAGCGCCGCCAGCACGCCGAACGGCACCACCAGGATCGACATGATGAGGGTCATCGACACGGTGCCGAAGATGGCGGGGAATACGCCGCCTTCGCTGTTGGCTTCACGCGGCTCGTCGAGCAGGAACTCGCGCCAGCGCGACAGGTAGATGCCGACCTTCTGCGTTATCGACAGCTGATTGGCGGGGTAGGCACGGACCACTTCGTCGAGCCGAATCAAGGTCTGCTCGGCAGCGATCTGGCCTTCGCCAGCGGTTTGCATGAGCAGTTGGAATCGCGCGTTCTGGTGATTGATGCTCTCGATGTCGCCACGGATGCGGGCGAACTCCTCGTCCGCCCAGGCGCGGATCCTCTCGAACTCTTCGCGCTTCGCTGCGAGCTTCTCCTCCGCCTTCTGGTAGGCGGTCGACAAAGTGCCCTCTTCCTCTTCGAGGCGCTCGAGCTCGAGCTCGGCTTCTCGCACTGCCAAGCGGGTATTCTCCTGCTCGTGGTTGACCTCGCCAGTGTCGTACTTCTCCAGGTCACGGCGCTCGTGCCAACGGTCTCGCACGCTGTCGTGGTGCTTCCGGAACTCGGCCCAAGCGGCTTCGGGGCCGGCGACGACCTCGGCCACTGCTTGCAGGTCGTTGGCGTTCTCGAGCTCTGAGACGGGGATCAGCACGTCACGCTCGCGACCGCCTTCGAAACGCCGATCGAGCAGCTGGATCTCGTGCTCCGAGGTGCTCTCGAGCTTGCGAATGAGCTCGTTCGCTCCGTCGCCGTTGCCTTCTGGCAAGAAGCTCAGGTGCAGGAAAGCTTCCGGGAAGCCATAGAAGCGGCCCCATTCGAGCCGCTCGAGCACCATCACCCATTCGGGCCGATCTTCCTTGTCGATCTCGTAGTCAGTGACCCAGCGGAAATGGTTCTGGGTCAGACGGAAGTTGCCGGTACGAAACAGGCGGCGCTCGGCTCGACCACCGCTCTCGGCGAGCTGCGCCGTCGCTTGCCGGGCGATTTCCGGCGGCAGGTCGTCGAGCACATTCTGTTCCGGCGCGAAGTCGTCAAAGCGCGTCACCTCGCCCATGTAGACCCGGGTACTGCCGTCACTGGCGGACGGCGTCTCCACCCGAATCACCGATTGCGGCCAGAAGGTCACCGCACCCTTCCAGAACACCAGGGCCAGCAGCCCGGCGACCATGGCGGCGCAGACCACCAGAGCCCCGCCGGTGAGCCACACCATCGGCTCGCCGACGGCGAAGAGCGACGAGCGCGAACGCGAGCGCCGCATCTTCTTCCAGGTCGTCTTCGGCGCTTTCTCGGCGGCGCCCTCTGCAGCGGACGGCGAATCGCTCATAGTTGGTAGGCCCTCTTGCGGAAGCGCAGGCGGATGACCTCGGCGATCGTGTTGACGACGAA
>JBCCGX010000897.1:0-4466 GCA_039029035.1 Acidobacteriota bacterium
ACGGGTCGAGAAGATCACCGCGATCGAGCGCCGATATCTGAGAAGTTCCTAGAGAGGCACGATGAGCGAGCGAGAGAAAATCGTCGAGACGGTGACCCAGAAGGTGCTGCAGGCCCTGGTCACCACCCCGGGCGGCAGTGGCTCCGGCAACACGGGTTCCGGCGATGCTGGCGGCGGCCATCGGCTCGACAAGGTCTGCGCCGAATGCGTTGGTAACTGTGTCGTCAACTGCACGGCGAAAGTGCGCGACATGGTTGCGGCCGGTGCCTCACGGGTGAGCTACGGCGGCAACGGAGCCGACGTGCCGCGTGACCTGGCGCAATACATCGATCACACCCTGCTCAAGCCCGCCACCACCGCCGAGGCGATCGATCACCTGTGTGCCGAGGCGCGCGAGCATCGTTTCGCTGCGGTCTGCGTCAACCCGGTGTGGGTCAAGCGGGCGGCGGGGCATCTGCGGGGTACCGGCATCAAGGTCGCCTCGGTGATCGGCTTTCCGCTCGGCGCGACGACGCCGGAGATCAAGGCGATGGAGGCCCGCCGGGCACTGCGCGACGGGGCCCGTGAGATCGACATGGTGCTCAACGTCGGCGCCCTGAAGAGTGGCGACCACGACCTGGTGCGGCGCGATATCGCGGGCGTTTCCGAAGCTTGCCGCGAGGTCGGAGCGCTGAACAAGGTGATCCTCGAGACGGTGCTCCTCTCCGACGAGGAGAAAGTGATCGCCAGTCGCCTGGCACAGCTCGCCAAAGCCCACTATGTGAAGACCTCCACCGGCTTCGGTGGCGGTGGCGCAACGGTCTTCGACGTCGCCCTGATGCGTGAGACCATCGGTCCGAAGATGGGCGTGAAGGCGTCGGGCGGGATCAAGAACGCCGACGACGCGCAACAGATGATCGCCGCCGGCGCTACCCGTATCGGTGCCTCGGCCGGCGTGCAGATGGTCCAAGGAGGACAGTCGAGTGAGTCGTATTGATCTCAGATCCTACGTGTTTCTGGACAGTCTGCAGCCGCAGTACGCGGCGTTTCTCGGCACGATCGCCAAGGGTTTTATGCCGCTGGCTTATGATGCCTCGTTGTTCGTCGAGATCTCGCCCGGTATCGAGATCAACCGGCTGACCGACATCGCCCTGAAGTCGACCCAGGTGCGGCCCGGCTTGCAGATCGTCGAGCGCTACTACGGCCTGCTCGAGGTCCACTCCGACTCCCAGGCCGAGACCCGTGCTGCTGGCGAGGCGATCCTCAAGGAGCTGGGTCTGGAGGAGAAGGACCGGCGCAAGCCCAAGATCCTCTCCAGCCAGGTGGTGCGGGCGATCGACGGCCACCAAGCGCAGCTGATCAATCGGGTGCGCCACGGTCAGATGATCCTCACCGGACAGACCCTCTACGTGCTCGAGGTCGAGCCCGCTGCCTACGCTGCCCTGGCGGCCAACGAAGCGGAGAAGGCGGCCGACATCAACGTCCTCGAAGTCCGCGCTCACGGCTCGATGGGCCGCATCTACCTGGGCGGTGAGGAGCGCGATATCGACGTCGGCTGGCGCGCCGCGGAGGCGGCGATCGAGAGCCTCGAAGGCCGCGAAGAAAAATCCTGATCAACGATTCGAAACAGTAATCGCAAATTCGCGTCAAGGAGATAGGCAATGGCAGAAGCATTGGGCATGATCGAGACGCGCGGCTTCGCCGCGATGGTCGAGGCGTCGGACGCCATGGTGAAGGCCGCCAAGGTCGAGCTGGTGGGTTACGAGAAGATCGGCGGCGGCTACGTCACCGCCGTGGTGCGCGGTGACGTCGCGGCGGTGAAGGCCGCGGTCGAAGCCGGCGTGCGCGGTGCCGAGAGAATTGGCGAAGTGGTCTCCACCCACGTCATCGCCCGGCCGCACAACAACATCGACGACGTCCTGCCCCTCGGCCGTCAGCCGGAGTAGGACCGGGATCGATGATCCTCGGGCGTGTCATCGGCACCCTGGTGGCCAATCGCAAAGACGAAGGCCTCGCCGGGCAGAAGCTCCTCCTGGTGCGCAACATCGGGGTCGACGGCAAAGACGGCACAGGCTTTGTCGTCGCCGTCGACAGTGTCGGCGCCGGCGAGGGCGAAGTTGTGCTCTACGCCTCCGGCAGCTCGGCGCGGCAGACCACCGCCACGCACGAGAAGCCCTGCGACGCGGTGATCATGGCGATCGTCGATGCGTGGGACGTCGGCGGCGAGACGGTCTACCGCAAGACCTCGGCGGACGGTGAATGGGCGAGTTGAGCTAGATGGCCCAGATCCGCAACGACGAAGTCCAAGCGATCCTCTCCCGGGTGCGTGCCCGGGTGGGGGACGGCAAGCCGTCGGCTGATCCGTCGCCGGCTGCGACGCCGTCACCGGCGCCGGCGGTCGTGACGCCGAGCCAACCGGGCAGCCTCGGCGAGGGCATCTTCGGCACCATCGACGCGGCGGTCAACGCCGCCTGGGACGCTTACCAGCAGTACCGCGAGATGGGGCTCGACAAGCGTTTCACCATCGTCGACCGCATCCGCGAATCGATGCGCGAGAACGCCGAGCGACTGGCCCGCGAGGCTTGGGAGGAGACCGGCCTCGGGCGGCCGGAGGACAAGACCCTCAAGAACCTTTTGGTCACCAACAAGACGCCGGGCCCTGAAGATCTGGAGCCCCAGACCTGGTCCGGCGACCGTGGCCTGACGGTCACGGAATGGGCGCCGTTCGGCGTGGTGGCGGCGATCACCCCGACGACCAATCCGACCGCGACGATCATCAACAATACGATCGCCGTGCTCTCTGCCGGCAATGGCCTGGTGTTCAATGTCCACCCCAACGCCAAGGTGGTGTCGGTGGAGACGGTGCGTCTGATCAACCGCTGCATCGCCCAGGCTGGAGGCCCGCCGAATCTGGTCACCTGCATCCCCGAGCCGACCCTCGAGACCGCCCAGGAGCTCATGGTGCACCCGCGGGCGCGGGTGCTGCTGGTGACCGGCGGACCCGGCGTGGTGAAGGCCGCCCTGGCGACCAGCAAGCGGGCGATCACCGCCGGGCCGGGTAACCCGCCGGTGGTGGTCGACGAGACCGCCGACCTGGACCTCGCCGGCCGCGAGATCGTACGCGGCGCCTCGTTCGACAACAACGTCATCTGCACCGACGAGAAAGAGGTCATCGCGGTCGCCTCGATTGCCGATGCGCTGATCGAGTCGCTGTGCGCCCACGGCGCGGTGCTGGTCGACGAGAGCAAGCTATCGCGACTCGAGCAGACGATCTTCAAGCAACTCGGCGAGCCCAACAAGCCGGGCAAGATCAACCCGAAATGGATCGGCAAGAACGCTGGGCTGATCCTGCGCGAGATCGGCATCCAAGCGAGCGCCGACACCCGCCTGGCCGTGGTGCCGGTGCCGACCCACCACAGCCTGGTGTGGACCGAGCAGATGATGCCGGTGATGCCGGTGGCGCGGGTCGCCAACGTCGACCTGGCGATCGATCTGGCGGTACGAGCCGAGCACGGCTTCGGCCACACGGCGGCGATCTACTCGCGCAACGTCGACACGATCACCAAGATGGCGCGCGCCATCAACGTCTCGATCTTTACCGCCAACGGGCCGACCCTGGCCGGGCTCGGGCAGGGGGGCGAAGGCTATACCTCGTTCTCCATCGCCAGTCCCTCCGGTGAAGGCATGACCCGTCCGCGCTCGTTTTCCCGCGAACGGCGCCTCGCCGTGGCCGGCGGCCTGAGGATCGTCTAGGTCCGTTCGATGCAGCCTGCAATCGGGCTTCTCGAGCTGTCGTCGATCGCCGTCGGCATCCGCGCCGGCGACGCGATGGTCAAGCGCTCACCGGTGGAGGTGATCTATGCCGGCACGGTGCACCCCGGTAAGTACCTGGTGCTGGTCGGCGGCGCTGTGGCGCATGTCGAAGAGGCCTTGCCGGCCGGCCGCGAAGCGGGCGCCGAAGCCCTCATCGACCAGATTTTTCTGCCCGACATCGATACGCGGGTCGTCCGGGCGTTGCGTGGCCAGCGGCAGGGCTCGGGCGACGAGGCCTCGGGCATCGTCGAGACGCGCACCGTCGCGGCGATCCTCGGTGCGGCAGACCGCGGGGTCAAAGGCGCCGAGGTCGAGCTGGCGGAGCTACGCATCGCCGACGACCTCGGCGGCAAGGCCTACCTGCGGTTCGCCGGTGTGCTGGCCGACGTCGAAGCGGCGGTGGAGGCGGCGACCGAAGGTCTGGCTGACACCCTGGTCTCGCGCGTCGTCATCCCGCGCCTGCACCAAGAGATGGCACAGAATCTCGACGCCTCGGCGCGTTTCGCACCACGCCTGCAGAGCGCCGGGGAGGCCAGCTGATGGAGCTCGGCCGGGTCATCGGCACGGTCGTGGCAACGGAGAAGTACCGCGGCCTCGAGGGGATCAAATTCCTTATCGTGCAACCTCTCGACCGCCAGCGGGAGCCGCGTGGTGAGCCCTATGTGGCGGCCGAC
>JBCCGX010000898.1:0-4462 GCA_039029035.1 Acidobacteriota bacterium
GCGAGCCGCAGCTGCCCGATAGGAGACATCGATGAGAATCATCCGCAGAGAAGACTTGCAAGGCTGGCGCCGGGAGCTGCTCGAGACAGCAAGAAAGGCTACGGCGACCTCGAACTGCGACTACTCCGGTTTCCCGGTCGGTGCCGCGTTGCGCATCGAGACGGCTTCCGGGGAACAACGGGTGGTATCAGGCAATAACTACGAGCTCGCCACCTATCGCTCGGTGTGCGCTGAGCGGCATGCCTTACACCAGGCCTATGCCGAGCATTCGGTCCTCAGTGACGACGGGCCGATTCGACCGCGGGTGAGCGCCGTGGCGGTCTACTGCGCGGTGGGTGGTTCGCCGCTGCAACCGTGCGGTGATTGCCGCCAGGCCTTGCACGAGGTGAATCCTGACATCGAGGTGATTGCTGCCGCTGGCCCGGGGCGCAGGGGTGGCGTCCACGATACCCGCGTCAGCCTCTCGACGGTGCGCGAGCTGTTGCCCTATGGCTTCGAAGCAGCGAGCCTCGACGGCCAGATGAGCCACGGCGATGCCGAGATGTTGGAGGCGCGTGAGCTCGCCCACCAGGTCGTCCACCTGCCCAAGCCGGGCGAGCTCGAGACCGACGCGGCGCAGCGCGCGCGGCTGCTCGAGGATGTACAGCATCTGATTGTCGTTGGCAGCCCCCGGCGGGCTCGTCGGATCGCCGAGCTGGCGCACCAGGAATTCGGTGCGGCGCAGGACGCCGATGCCAGCTGCTACTGCGACCTGACGGTGCTGGGGCGGAACGAATCGGGACGGGAATATGCGGTCTACGGCTTCGAGCTTCCCGGCGCCGGCAAGGTGGCGGTGGCGTCCCACGGCATCGGCAAGGCGGGGGTCGAGATTCTCCTGTCGGAGCTGCCGGCCCTGATCGCTTTGATCCAAGACGGTCAAGCGCCTGATCTGCGCGGCGTCGTTCGCTGCGGCACTCGCGGCACCCTCAGTCAAGCGCCACCGGGTGCGATCGCCCTGTCCACCCACTGCGCCGACGAGTCGCTGGCCACGATCGAGCCCTCGGCCGCCTGGCTGGACCGGATCCGTGCCGCCGGGATGTCGCGCGGCATGACCCGGGTCGCCGACGCCGAGATCGACGAACGCGCCGCAGCGGGCTGGGGGGAGGCTTCGTCGTTGCTGGTCGAAGGACCGGGCATCTCCACCTCGTTCTTCTGGCACGGCCAGGGGCGACCGCTCTATCGCCAGAACGAAGCGTCCTATGGCGACGAGGTTCGCGACCTCGAGCGCCGTCAGCGCGCCGCGCGACTCGCCCGCTGGGTCGCGGCGGGCATCCGTTGGATCGAGATGGAGGATTTCACCGTGCTGCGTGTGGCTGAGATGTGTGGCATCCCGGCGGTCTCTCTCGGCGCGGTCCTGGCCCAGCGGCGCCGCCCCGATGGCTCCTTCCAACTCGACTACGACAAGGCCGCCCTGGCGTCGGAGCTCGTTCCGGCGCGTTTGGCCTTGGCAGCCATCGCCGAGAGCTCCGACGGGTAGGCTTAGGAGTTCAGGAGATCGTCTGCAAGTCGGCCAAGACGCGATCCAGCTGAGCGCGCGTCTCGACGACATCCGGATGCTCGGGGCCGAAGGCCGCAAGCAGGGAGGCGTGGGCGGTCCCCAGCAGCTGTCGCGCTTCCGCCAGGTGACCTCTGGCTTGGAGCAGCTCGGCCAGCCAAGTCTGCCAGCGGGCGACCTTCGGGTTGTCGGCGCCGAAGGCTTGCGCGCCCAAGGGAATCGTGCGGCGGAACAACGCCTCGGCATCCGCCCTGGCGCCACGGTCGTAGAGAATCCGCGCCAGGATGGCCTGGCCTTCGTAGAGATAGGGATGACTCGGGCCTCCGAGCTCGAGCAGGATCTCGTTGTAGCGCCGCTGTAGGTGCTCGGCTCGGGCGAAGTCGTTCCGGCGCCAGGCCAGCCCGACCTGCATGCCCAGGGAGTTGGCGTAGTAGGGGCTGATCTCACCGTGCAGTTGGCGGCGCATGGCCTGGCCCTGGTCGAGGGCTGTCTGCGCCTCGTCCAGCTTGTCTTGCCGCATCAAGACGGTGCCCAAGCCGGTCCACGCCCGTGCTAGCTCGACGGCGGTGCCCCGCTGTTGGCTCGCGGCGGCGACGGCGCGGCGATAGAGCGCCTCGGCTTCGTCGAGCGCATAGAGCTCGGACGCCAGGGTGGCCACTTGGTTGAGAGCGCCCAGGGTGTCGGCGTGCTCGGGGCCCAGGTGACCGGTGCGCAGCTCGAGCGCCCGGCGCGCGAAGTCTCGCGCCTGGCGTGTCTCGCCCAGGGCGGACAGAACCCGAGCCAAACCGAGGGAGGTCTCGGCGACCTCGAGCGAGTCGTCGCCGTGCAGTCTTTGGCGTTGTGCCAAGGTCTGACGAAAGAGGCTGGCGGAGCTTTCGAAGCGTCCGTCACAGAAGAAGGCCCAGGCCAGGTGGTGGCGGACCGAGGCGCTCGCCGGATGGTCGTCCTGACCGAGCTCCTGTTGACGAATCGCCAGGGCTTCTTCCAGACGGTCGATCGCCGGCTGGGCTTCCACCAGGCCGTAGTAGGCCCGGCCAAGGGCTTCGAGCAAAGTGGCGCGCACTTCGGGTTGGCCTTGGTAGCGGGTCCGGATCTGCTGCTCGCCGCGCTCGAGGACCTCATGTGCTGTCAGCTTGTTGCTGCGAGGTGAGGCGTCGCCCGAGTCCTCGAAGAGAGAGATCATGAACTCTGCCAATTGATGGGTGGCCTGGTGCTCGGCCCGCGCGACCTGCCGCATGTGATCGAATCGAAACCACACGAAGCCGAAGACCACGATTAAAAGGCCAACGACCCCGGCCACCGCCCAACGGTTGCGGCGCAGGAACTTGCGCGCTCGATAACTGTAGGTGTCCTCGCGCGCGCTGACCGGATGACCCGCCTGGAAGCGGCGCAGATCCTCTGCCAGCTGGTCGGCCGAGAGGTAGCGCCTCTGTGGCTCGAGGCGCAGCGCCTTGAAGACGATGTTGTCGAGATCGGCCGCCCGGCGGCCGAGAACCGTGCTCGGTCGGGCGGGGCGCTGCTCGAGCCACACTCGTTCGATGGCCTCGGTCGAAGCGTTGTCGAAGCGGAACGGCGGCTCGCCGGTGAGCAGCCGATAGAGCAAGACGCCGAGGGAATAGACATCACTGGCGGTGGTCACCGCCTCGCCGCGGACCTGCTCGGGGCTGGCGTAACTCGGCGTCATGACGCGCATCGAGGTGCACGTCAGATCGGTGGCTTGGCGATCGGGCCCGGGGGCGAGCACCTTGGCGATCCCGAAGTCGAGCAGCTTGGGCACGCCGTCCGGCGTCACCAGGATGTTGGACGGCTTGAGGTCGCGATGGACCACCAGGTTCTGGTGGGCGTAATGCACCGCGGCGCAGACCCGTTGGAAGAGATCCAGTCGCGCCGTGAGGTCGAGCCGGTGCTCCTCGCAGTAGCTGTCGATCGGCAGGCCGAAGACTGGCTCCATGATGAAATAGGGCCGATCTTCGGCCAGGGTGCCGCCCTCGTAGAGCTGGGCGATACCCGGATGATTGAGGCCGGCGAGGATCTGGCGCTCGGCCAGGAACCGGCGGTGTATCTCCGGCCCGTCGAGGTGGCGGTCGATGACTTTGATCGCCACCTGGCGTTCGTAGGCATCGTCGTCGCGCTGGGCCAGCAAGACCCGGCCCATGCCGCCCCGTCCGAGCTCGCGAAGGATCCGGTAGGGGCCGATCCGGTCCGCTGCAGGCGATCCGAGAGCTGCGGCGACTGTAGATGAACTTTCGCTGAGAGCCTCGCTATCGTGCGCCACCTCGGCCGCCGGTGTCTCGAGGAAGCCCTCGGCCGCCGATTCGACTGCCAGCAGCTCTTCGATCAGTCGACGGGCATCGGTATCGTCGGCACAGGCGCGGCGCAGGTAGTCGCTGCGTTCGGCCGGGGTCAGGGACAAGACGGAAAACAGGTGCTGCTCGATCTCGGTCCAGCGTTCAGGCCGCATCGACAGTGCCCTCCTGAAGAGTGCTCTCCTGAAGAGTGCTCGCCTGAACGGTGCCCTCCTGCAGACAGCGAAAGAGCCACAGGCGTGCGGCCTGCCAGCGGCGTTTGACCGTTCTGTCGGTAACCCCGAGCACCGCGCCGGCCTCGGCGAAGGTGAGGCCGGCGAAGAAGCGCAGCTCTACCACCCGGCTGAGCTCGGGCGCCATTCGGCTGAGCCGGTTCAGTGCATCGTCGAGGGCGATGAGATCGAAGGGCACGACGCTGGCGGGTGGGGCACCGTCGGGCTCGCTGGCCCCGCAGGCATCGGAAGGCGGCGCCTGGGCGTGACGGCGCACCACGCCACGATGCCGGGCGTGATCGATCAGGATGCGGCGCATGAGGGTGGCCGACAGAGCGAAGAAGTGGCCCCGGTTGCGCCAGTCGATCCGGCGTTGACGGTGGAGGCGCAGGAATGCCTCGTGCACCAGA
>JBCCGX010000899.1:0-4460 GCA_039029035.1 Acidobacteriota bacterium
GATCTACAACTACTTCCCGACCAAGGAGCACATCCCGCTTTTCTTCTTCGAGCAAGCGCTCGAACGGGTGCAACAGCGCTTCCCCGAGGAGCGCCAGGACGGGATGGCGTTCGAGGAAGAGGTCTTCCTCCTCATCACCCTGCAGCTCGAGGAGGTCGAGCCCTATCAGGACTTCCTCCACCTCATGGTGGCGCAGGCGGCCTCGCCGTCGTCGCGACTCAATCTCCTGAGCCTCGAAGTCCAGCGTCTGAAGCGGCGCTACCTCGACTTCGTCACCGATCTCGCCAGTGCGGCCCAAGATCGTGACGAGCTGCCGCGCCTGGGCTTCGACAGCCTGCTGCTCAACGGCTTCTGGGCCTTTCAGCTCGGCCTGCTCCTCTTCTGGCTCAACGACGAGTCGGCGAAGAAAGAAGATACCTTCGTGCTGCTCGATCGCAGCTTGCGCTTCACCCTCGACGCCTTACGGCGCGGCACTGCCGAGGGTGCCGAGGCTGTTGCTCGGCTGGCCGGTGCCGGGATGCCCGCAGACCCGACCCAGGATCCCGTCGATGGGTGATCCCGCGACTCGCCGCCCGCCGCGCAGTGCCCCCGCACGGCTCGCCAGCCTAGGGGCAACCGGTGTCGCCATCGCTGGGCGCAGCGCCCTGGGGAAGGTTCGCAAGGTCGGCGCTGGCCCCGAGCGCCAGAGCGAGATCGACGCAGCGACCCACGAGCACAATGCGGCACGGCTGTTCCGGGCCCTCAGCGAGCTGCGTGGTGCAGCGGCCAAGATCGGCCAGCTGCTCGCGCTCCAGACCCACACCCTGCCGGAGCCCTACACCCGACGCCTGGCCGCGCTCCAGTGGCAGGCACCGCCGATGCACGGCACCCTCGCCCGCCTACAGATCCGCCAGCATCTCGGACAGCGACCGGAAGAGATCTTCGCCGACTTCGAGCGCCAACCCTTAGCCGCCGCCTCCCTGGGTCAGGTCCATCGGGCGCGGCTACAGGATGGGACGCCGGTGGCGGTCAAGATCCAGTACCCGGGCATGGATCGCACCTTGGGCAGTGACTTGCGCATCTTCGAGGGCGTGCTGTCGACCCTCGGTTGGAACCACCGCGAGCGGCCGGAGATCTTCGCCGCCCTGGAAGAGGTGGGAAGACAGCTCCGGCGCGAAGCCGACTACCGGCAAGAAGCCGCTGCGATGGAGACCTTCCGCCACCTCCTGCGCCCTCGCTCCGACGTTTTGGTGCCGCGCTCCTTCCCCGAGCTGTCGACCGATCGAATCCTGACCATGGAGCTCGTCGACGGCCAGCATCCGAGGACGACTCCGGCCGATCCTTCGGCAAGCCCCGAGTCGATCAACCGGCTGGCGGCGCGCCTGCTGGATCTCTTCTTTCACCAGACCTTCGAGCTCGGGATCCTGCATGCCGATCCGCACCCGGGCAACTTCCTCCTGTGCCCCGACGGTCGCCTCGCGCTGCTCGATTTCGGCTGTACGCAGCGGCTTGCCACGGACCTTATGGCCAATGTCCGAGCCCTCTTCCAACTACCCCTCGAAGAGACACCCGAGCACCACCGACTCTACCGACAACTGGGTCTGGGTCACTCGAAAGATACCCAGCAAGCGGAGGGCCAGGCTGCGCTCGACGAGATGCGCCGGCTCGACCTGGCGAAGTATCGCCAAAGGCAAGCCTTCGACTTCGCCGACCCCACCTACCTGCGGCGGATGCACCAGGCACTCGCCAAGCTCGCTCGACTCGGCTTGGTGCAGCCCGAGTTCGTCTTCTACCTACGCACCCGCCTCGGGCTCTACCACCTCTTTCATCAGCTCGGCGCGCGCGTGCACTGCCGCGACATCGTCCGCCCCTATCTGGCGCAGCTCGAGACCACTCCGGCGTAGCCGGAGAAACGCCTTGCGAACCGAGTACGCCATGCATTCCGTGACGCCCGCCAAGAAAATGAACTAGTTCATATCGGAGGTTGCTATGCGTCGACCTGTCAGACCTGCTCACCACCGACCGACCTTCCTCTTCTGCGCCTCGATTGCAATACCCGTGACTTGCTTGGCTCTCCTTTGGTGGGGGACTTTGGTCCTCGAAAGCTATGGCTGGACGCTCTTCGTCCTGCTGCCTGTCGCCTTGGGCGGGGCCATTGGCTTCCTCGTCGAGAAAGCCAGTGAGGGCCTTGCCGTGGGCTTGGCGGTCGTTGCCTTCAGTGTCAGCGGCATGCTGGTGTTGGGCTTCGAAGGGTTGATCTGCATCCTGATGGCCGCCCCCTTGGTCCTGGTTTTGGCCTTGATCGGCGCCGCGCTGGCCCGTTGGGTCCTGCCGCGCAGTCATGGCGGTAAGACGCTGATTCTCTTGTTCGCCGCCCTGCCGTTTCTGATGGCCTTCGAAAAGGAAGTCGCGCCCGAGCCGCCGCTCTACTCAGTCCGCACCGCGGTAACCATCGACGCACCACCGGACGTCGTGTGGGAGCAAGTTGTGTCGTTCTCCGAGATCCCCCCGCCTGAGGACTGGATCTTCAAGACCGGCCTGGCCTATCCGATCCATGCCCGGATCGAGGGCACCGGCGTCGGCGCCATTCGCTACTGCGAGTTCTCCACCGGCGCCTTTGTCGAGCCGATCGAAGTCTGGGACGCGCCGCGCCTGCTGCGCTTCGCGGTGACCGAGAACCCGCCGCCGATGGAGGAGTGGAACCCCTTCGCCGAGACCCACCCACCCCACCTGGATCAGTTCCTCGTCTCCCGCCGTGGCCAGTTCCTCCTCGAGCCGCTCCCCGGCGGCGGCACCCGGCTCGAAGGCACCACCTGGTACCAGCATGGTCTGTGGCCCGCCACCTACTGGCGCTGGTGGTCCGATGCGATCATCCACCGCATCCACAGCCGAGTGCTGGATCACGTGGGGCGACTGGCCGAAAGCAGAACGAGGGCGGCTAGCTCGCCGCCCGATGCGTCTCTCGATTCAACAGGGCCCGAGGATCGACGCAGTCGCCTCGTCGATCTGTAGGCACTGATTGGTCGCGTTGGCCAAGAAAACGTGAGTGGCACCACTCGGCCAGAGGACGAAGACGTCAGCAGTGGTGGCCTGGCCGACGCCGAATTCGAGGATCAGGCTGGAGGTGGAGGCGGCGTTGGACGAGCCGGAGCGCACTTCCAGGTTCTGGATCTCGCCGACGTCGATCACCGAGTTGCCGTTCAGGTCGGCGCTGACGAAGACCCGGGCACCGATCGCGTCGACACTGCTCTGGAACGGACCCGGTCCGGCCGGATTGCCTACCAGCTCGACATAGAGCCAGCGCCGGTTGGGGAAGGCGGTGGCGCTGGTGTTCTCGTACAGGATCGGGTTGCCCAGGCGATTGATGATGAAGACGTCCTGCCAGCCGTCGCGGTTGTAGTCGGCGGTCATCACGCCCCGGGTGTCACCGGTCTGGCCGACGCCGGCGGCGACGCCGATCTCGTTGAAAGTGCCGAGGGTCGGCTGGTGGTAGAGCAAGTCGGCCGAACCGTTGTTGGAGCCGACGTAGATGTCCTGAGTGCCGTTGTTGTCGACATCGAGGAACTTAGTGCCCCAGTTGAAGACGCCGGGCAGGGAGGTGTCGGCGGTAAAAGCCAGCGCTCCCCCAGGGGGCGTGGTGTTGCGGTAGAGGACATTGGCGACGCCGGCGATGTCGGCGATGTAGATATCGAGGTCACCGTCGTTGTCGACATCGCCGACGTCGACACCCATGGCCGCCGGACTGATGCGGCCGAAAGTCGCACTGATGTTGTAAGTATCGGCCTGGAATCCGGTCCAGGTCGCTGGGCTGGCACCGCCGCCGTTCAAGTACATCATGTCGGCGTCGGGATCGGGCTGGGTGGGGCTCTGCGGTACGCCGATCTTGTTGGTGATGAAAAGCTCGGGCCAGCGGTCGCCGTTGAAGTCACCGAAGATCAGGGCGTTGGTGGAGCTGAAGCGCTGGTCGGTGGTCGTCTGCGCGCCGGTTGCGGTTTCGAAGCCGGTCAGCTGAGTGCCTGGCATGGTCATCGTGACTTCGGTGAAGACGTTGCCACCATCGTTGCGGTAGAAGATGTCGCGCCGGCCGGGGCGCGGATCCGGCCCCTCGAGCATGCTGAAGGGCGGTACGAAGCCGATGTACCAGCCGTTGTGGTTGCCGACGTAGAGATCGAGATCCCCGTCGCGATCGACGTCGGCAAAGGCGGCGGAGAGGGAGTTGTCGAGCAAGATCTGATTGTCGATCGCGAAGGCAACCCCGAATTGGCCGTCGGCGGTCAGCGGCGTCGGATCGGTGGCGCGGGTGATGTCGACGAAGCGTAGCGGGTTGGCCGGCACGGCGCCGTCCTCGATCCACATGTTCCGGTAGAGCACGTTGGGCTGATCGAAGTTGAGCACGTAGAGGTCGAGATCGCCGTCGTTGTCGGTATCGCCGGCAATGGCGCCGATCGCATCACCGTTGTCGTCGGCACCGGTGAACACCA
>JBCCGX010000900.1:0-4460 GCA_039029035.1 Acidobacteriota bacterium
CGGGCCCGGGGCACTATTGGGGTCGTTCGCCATCCTCGTCGGCCTGATCTTCCTCATGCCGGTGATCGATCTCTCGGACGCCAAGAGAGTCATTGCCTGGGTTCCTTTCTTGGCAGTCCTATCGGCCATCGCAATGATGCTCCTCGGGATCCTGTCCACCATGGACCTACTGCCGCAGAAGCTACCCCCACTGGATCAACGGGTCCAGCTTTGGGACACCGCCTGGATGCTCCACGAATCTGCAGTCGACGGCGGGTTGGTCTTTCGCTTCAGTCAGCGCTCTTTGACCCTGCTGGCGTCGGCCTGCCTGTTCCTCTTGATCTCGAGCTTCGCGCTGGGTCGATCCCCCAGCCAGAGCCTGCGATCCTGGTCCAAGCCCTTGCTTTTCTTCGCACTCGTCTGTGTCTTCGCGCTGCAAGGCATGTACCGAGATGTCTTGCATTTCGTAGGCGATCGCTTGCGACAGGAGGTCGGTTTCCCCTGGGCACCACGGCAGAAGGTCCTGTTACTCCACGATGTCGACCAGATCGGCGTCTGGTCGCAGGGTGGCCGGTCCGGTTTCGTTCTCTACAACCACGACCGGTTGCACCAGACTTACCGACTCAACACGATCGAGAATCTAGCGCGGGACAGACTGCTCGAAGAGTTCGTCCGCCTCGGGATCGAGGTGACGGCCACCTCTAGGCCCGATCCAACGATGAGCGATTGAACGGCCCCACTCCACTTCGCCGAGCCCTGGCGACGCCGGCTCAGCACCCCGTTCGGCGACTCAGTCGAAACGTAGGGTCGTCGTCGGATCGATACGGGTCGCTCGGCGCGCCGGCAGGAAACAGGCGACCGAAGCGATGAGGAGAAAGAGGCCGGCGACGGCGGCCAAGGTGAGTGGATCGGTGGGCCGGACGCCGACCAGGAAGCTCCGCAGGAGCGGTCCGATGGCCAGACCGAGGCCAAGGCCGAGCGCAATACCAAAGGCTGCCAGCCGCAGACCGGTGCCGACCACCAGGCGCACGACGTCTCCGGGCCGGCCACCGAGCGCGATGCGAATGCCGATCTCGCGTGTGCGGCGGCTGACGGCGTGGGCCAGAATGCCGTAGATCCCCAGGGCGGCGAGGAACAGGCCGAAGAGGCCGAGGCCGACGGTGACGGCCGCGGCGACCCGCTGCGGCAACAGGGATAGATTGATCGTCTGCCGCAAGGTGACGAAGTCGATCCGCGGCAAATCCGGATCGAGGGCTGAGATCGCCTGCTGCACCCGGGCGCGCAACGCCAGGGGATCGTCGGCGGCACGCACCAGGATCGTCATCCGTGGCGCATAGTTCTGCGCCGCCGGCAGATAGATGTGGGCCATCTCGAGGTCGTCCTGGATCATGTAGCGGCTGTCTCGGGCGACGCCGACGACCGTCACGGTCTCCTCGCCGAGGGTGAAGCTCTGCCCGACGGCTCCGTCCCGCGGCCAGAATTGCTCGGCCATGGTGGTGTTGACGATCGCCACCCGCTGTGCCTCCGCGCCCTCGTCGGGGCGAAAATCCCGCCCGGCGATCAACGGGATCCGCATCGTCTGAAGGTACTCCGAGCTGACGCTGTTGGCATCGACAAAGACGGCCGTCTGATCCGGCGGCGGCTCGTAACCCGGAACCTCGATCTCGACCGGATTCTTGGTCACACCGATCGGCCGTCGGCGGGCCAAAGCGACCGATTCGACGCCCGGTAAGCTCGCCACTCGCTGATGCAGTGTGGCGAAGAACTGCAGCCCAAGCGGACGATCGTATTCGTCGTCCGGCAGGGTGACCGTGGTGGCGGCAACGAGGTCGGCCTCGAACCCGGGGTCGAGGGTCATCCCAGCCTGGAGCGAGCGTAGAAACAGGCCGGCGCCGATCAGAAGCGCCACGGCGCCGGCGATCTGGGCCACGACGAAGGCGTTGCGAAGACGGCCGGCCCGGCGCCCGTCGTCACTCGCGCCGCCGCGCAGGACGGCGATCGGATCCCGGCGCAGGGCTTCCCGGGCCGGGAAAATCCCGGCCAGGAGGGCAGTCACCAAAGCTGCCCCGGCGGTGAACAGCAGCACTCGCCAGTCGAGACCGAGATCGAACCCGAGAGGCACCGGGAGGGAGGCGATGAAGCGCAGTAGGACCCCGGTCAGGCGGGTCGCCACGAAGGCTCCCAGAGCAGCGCCGAGCAGGAACAGCACCACGGCCTCGGTGAGGAGCTGCCGCGTCAGACGACCGGCCCCCGCGCCCATGGCGAAGCGGATAGACATCTCTTTCTGCCGCGCGGTGGCCCGGGCGAGCAATAGGCTACCGACGTTCAGGCAGGTGATGAGCAAGACCAGCCCCGCCACGACCATCAAGACGCCGAGAAAGCCGAGCACGCCGACCCGCATGGAGTGATCGACACCGGTGGTAGGCACGACGCCGACGCGATGCCCCCGGTTCAAGATCGGATGCTCCTTCTCCAACTGCACGGCGAGGACTTCGAACGCCGCCCGGGCGCGCTCCACCGAAAAACCCGGGCCGAGGCGACCGATGAGCTCCAGGCCGCGTCGCGACCCGTCGGTCAGATCGAAGTTGGGCAGAACCATCTCGGCCGCCGGCAGCGGCAGCCAAAGCTCCATCGGAAAGCCGACGAAGGTGCCCTCGAAGCCTTCCGGCGCCACCCCAATCACCGTGAACGGAGTGTCATTGATGCGCAGGGTGGAGCCCAGCACCGAGTCTTCCCCGCCGGCCCGGCGTTGCCAGAAACGGTGGCTGATAACCGCCACGGCGTGGCCGCCGCGCAGAACCCCTTCGTGGTCACCGAAAGCCCGACCCAAGACGGGCTCGACGTCGATGACGTCGAAGTAGTTGGCCGAGGTGAACTGCGCCGATACCGACTCTGTCGCCATGTCGGGGCCGAGCCGCACCTGCATCCCCATGAACGCTGCCAGGTCACTGAGCACCTCGTTGCGATCGCGGTACTCGCGATAGTCGGCGTAGGAAAAACCGGTGAAGCTGTTACCGCCGGGAGTCTTGGCAAAGAGATCGACCACCCGTGACGGCTCGCCGATCGGCAGCGGACGCAGGACGATCTCGTTGACCAGGGTGAAGATCGCGGTATTGGCACCGATCCCGAGAGCCAGCGTTGCAACCACCACGGCGGTGAAGGCGGGCCGTTTGACGCAGCTTCGGAGGGCATAGCGAAAATCTTGCACGAAGCGATCCATCAGGGTGCTCCTTTCCGGCGGATGGGTTGCCCACCGGTTCCCGGGTCGGCGCCTTCTCGGCCGACGCCCCTCGGCCAGAGTGGCTAGCCAGGCGCGACTCGCGGTCCAAAGGCAATCGCCGACCAGTCGGAGGGCGAAGAGCAGGCGGCCGAAGCGTGAAAGGGATTCAGCATCGGCTTGCATCTGGCGATGGAGGTCGACCATCGAATCGCCGTAGTCGCTACGGAACGACGGTGGGTAGAAGCGCAAGAGACGGCGAAACCAGCGAGGATCCATTGCGATCTCTCAGACCCGCCGGATCAACTCTTGGGACTCTGCGAAGCGCACGATGTCGGCCAAGATCTCGACCTCGCGCCGCAGGACCTCTCGGCCCGCCACGGTGAGCGCGTAGTACCGACGACTGGGGCCGGCACTGCCCGCCGAGGGCGCGGCGGTCTCCTCGAGCAGATCGGCGTCGACCAATCGCTTGATCGCCCAGTACAACGAGCCGGGTCCCAGCTTCACTCGCCCGTCGGTGCGCTCCTGCACCTCTTGCATGATGGCGTAGCCGTGGCTCGGCTCATGCACCACCGAAAGGAGGATGTGGAAGTGGGAGGGTGTGAGTCGCATCGGGTTCGGGCTCCTCCACTCGGATCGTTTTGGCTCGGGCCGTCTGGCTCGCCTGTCTCTAGCACAGGCTTAGCTATAACGATATCTATGATAGATCACTGAAGCTCATGGAGCAAGCGGCACCCAAGGCGACGTTCGCTGCGGGCTCGCCCCACCGGCCTCACTCTCGGGTGAAGAAGCTCCGTTTGGAGAGCTAGGTCAGCCGGCGGTACGCCGCGAGGTGTCGAGGAAGGATTCCCAGCGCGTGCCGGCGAGATGCTTCTCGACCTCGTCGTAGTTGCGGATGATCTCGGGCAACGTCCGGCGCTCTTGCTTGACGATGGAGGGCCGGACCCGGATATCGGTCCGCACTTGGAGGAAGGCGAAGATTCGGCTCAACTCGCGCGGGTAGTGAGCACTCAGCTCCTCGTAGATCACCGTGATCGCAGGCAGGCTATCGAGCTCCCTGGCATGGGCGGCATAGGCGTCCGTGGCGCGCTCGAAGTAGGCCTCGGTCTCTTTGAGATCGAGTTCCAGGGTCGGCCGCTCGCGGGTCGGCTCGCTGTAGGCGAACCACACCCGGGTCATCTCGGCCAACTTCAGCGAAACGAACTTCTCGAGCAGGTTGCGACGCTGCACGTGAATCACCCTGGCCTTCACCTGTCGCAGGTGC
>JBCCGX010000901.1:0-4460 GCA_039029035.1 Acidobacteriota bacterium
AGAGGATCTCGGGTACGAGCTCGAAGGTCGTCTCGCTGCTGGCCAGGACCTGTTGTCCTTCCAGCACCTGGAAGAGCCCCCGATAGAGCCCCGGCTCGGCTTCACCACTGAGCCAGGTGCGGGCCATCGACCCCGCCGCGCGGGCAGTAGAGCGCCCACGTCGACGCTCCACGAAGCGACTTCGAGCCCTGCCGGATCGATCACCGACAGCTCGGTCCGAGCATCGCCAACCAGTTGGTTGCCGGCGACGTAGTCGAAGTCACCGGACAGACTCACCGCAGCGCCCGCTAGGTAGGTCGGCGCGTCGCTGCGAACCGTGGCGCCGAAGATCGAGTCGCCGGAGATGTCGAATGGCGCGAAGGCCTCCACTGCCAGCGCTCCGGCCGCATCGAACAGTCGACCCCGCAGACGATAGGCCCCAGCGAAAGTCGACCCGGTGCTCCAGCTCACGAGTTCGGTGCGAAGCTCGGCGAAGGCGAGGTCTTGCACCGGCCGAGAGGCGAAGCTGTGGACGACGAAGCCGGCGGTGTCCTCGATCAGGATCTCGAGGGTACCGTCGAAATCGCCGCTCGTGCCGAGCAGCTCGAGGGTCCCCACGACCTCGTCGTCGCGCGAGTAGATTGTCTGGTCGGTCTCGACAGTGAGCAGGGGGACGAAGCCCTCTTCGATGACCGTGACTTCGGCAAACGCCCGATTGTTGTTCTCGTCCGCCTCGGCGATTGCGCCCAAGGGATCGGCCACCGCGGCGACGGTGTAGGTGCCCGGCGCGTCGTCGATGGTCGCCTGGCGAGTCAGTGTGACGCTTTCGCCCACCGCTAGTGGGCCGAGCGTCTCACCCTGCAACAGATCGAGCGAGAAGCCGCCGGGGCCGATGATCGCCACGGACAGGGTCGCATCCGGGACGCCGACGCCGCCTACCGAGGCGACCGTCACCGTCGCCTCGAGCGGGTCGCCGGGGCGCATCGCCAGGGGTACGACCGATAGATCGACCGACAGATCGGGCAAACCGCTGGCCGAGGTCGAGATGACGATCGGCGCGGCGTCGCCGACGGCGCTCGTCGCCCCAAAAGTGTTGGCGCCTTCCCCGAGGACCACGTCGTCGAATTGGAAGCGGCCGGCCGGCGACAGGCGCTGCGGCTCGCCGCCCTGGACGATGACGAAGTGGCCACTGGCTGCCCATTCGAACTGTTGCACCAGGTTCCCCGAGCCAGAGAACACGACCTCGCTGAGACCGCTTTCCAGGTCGTGCACCCTGATCTCGCGCAGACTCGAGAAGACGATGTTGAAATCAGCGATCGCTCGACCGTCGGGCGAGAACTGCGGCCAGCGCGGCGTCGAGCCCTCGACCGTGCGATACGACTCGTCGGCGACGTCGTAGATGCAGGCGCGGACCGCGTTGTCGCGCAGGCAGCGGTACACCAGCCGGTTGCCGTCCGGCGACCAGTCCAGCACGTTCTCCAGAAGATCTTCTTCGACCAGCCGCGTCGTGCCGGAGGCAAGATCAAACGTGAAGAGTGCCTCGACCGTGCCGGCGCTGGTGAACATGCGCTCGACCCAAGCCAGTCGCGAGCCATCGGGCGAAAACGCCAGGGTGTCGCCGAAGACGAGCAGATCGGGACGGTCGACGACCAAGGTCCACAGATCGATGCTCGGGTCGAAGAGGAAGATCCCCGACTCGCCGCCTCGGCGGGCCAGCACCGCATAGGTGCCCCCACTCGGGGCAGCGACTGCGCCAAGGCCGAGGTCGACCGTCGCCAAGGGCTCGATCGAGCCGTCGGCCGCCGAGATCAGCGACAGCTGTGAGCCACTGCTGGAGATGCGGGTGAACACCAGGCGCTCACCGTCCGGCAGCCAGCGGCCCAGGCCAAAGCCGAGCTGCAGAGAGAGCGCGTCACCTTGCTCGAAATCGATCAGGTCGGAGCGCCCGTTGGTGTTGTCGAACCAGGCGTAGCGTCCGTCGGCGGAGACGATGGGTCGCCGGGTGGTGCTGGTGAAGCCGGACGACTCGACCGTCGCCTCGGGCGCAGCCACCTGCACCCCGACACTCTGCCCCTCGTGCAGCAGGGTCACCGCGACGCCGGCTCAGCCCGGCCGGCGATCGCTACGGCGGCCTCGTCGGTCAAGGCGACCCGCCCCGGGATGGTCGGATAATGGAGTGCCGGGGCGAGCGGTGGGATGGTGTTCTGCGGCACGCCGCTGGCCTCCAACGACTCGCCGCTGCGGTTGAGCAGCTCGTCGAAGGCGATGACCACGTAGTAGTAGCGCACCCCGTTGTCGAGTGGCTCGTCGAGGAATTGGGTGGCGGCGGTGGTGACGATCTCGGTGTAAGGCCCACCGGAGGTCGTCGAGCGTAAGAGGACATAGCCCAGGGGCTGCAGCCCGGCGCCCGGCTGCCAGGCGACGTCGAGCTTGCCGCCGGCGATCGGTGCCGTAACCACCAGATCGATCGGGATCGGCGGCGGCTCGACGGCGAGGGTCACCGTCGCCTCGTTCGACGGCTGGCTGACATTGCCGACCGCGTCGACCGCTCGCGCGGTGTAGACGTAGGTGCCGTTGGGGCGCCTCGGGTCGAGATGCAGCCGGTTGGCCAGATCCACATGCTCGTGGAACTTGACGCCGTCACGGTAGAGGTCGTAGCGCACCGCGTCGTCCACTTCCGTCCAGCTGAGCTCGACGTCTGAGTCATCGACCACCACGGCGCTGAGGATCGGCGGATCCGGCGGGAAGACATCGCCGACGTCGATCGGCGATGTCGGGTCGGAGGGCAGGCTCTCGAAGCCCAGCTCGCTGAAGGCCGTCACCGTGTAGAGGTGCGTCCCGTCCGGCGCGGTGTCGGTGTAGGCCGGCGTCGAAGCCGGCGCCACCAGCGGAATCTCTTGCACCCGCATCTCGAGCACCCGCGGCCGTTCCGTGCGCGGGCTGAAGGTCACGAGGTCGATCTGCAGGCGCAGGGCGTCGGTGCGGTAGGGTTGGTCGAAGACGATGATGTTGCTCGCCGACCGGTTGCCGGTCCGCGTTGCCAGGGTGACCCAGATCCCTTCGAGCAAGCCCTGGATCCGGTAGTCACGCGCTGCCCAGGCAGACGACGCCTGATACCAATCGATCTCCACCCCGGTGAGGAGGCGCGGGCTCTGCCAGCCCACCTCGAGCCACTCGCTGGAACGCGAGTTGGGGCGCCAGAAGGTCGCCGGATTAAAATCGAAGGCGCGCGAAGCGACGCCTGTTCGAGCGTCGAAGCGATCGAACTCGGCTACATCACCCTGCAGCAACGGCTCGCCGTTGCGGAACACCTGATAGCCGGCCAGATCGGGCTCCGGATTGGCCTCCCAGGTGAGGTCGACGTCGAAGCCGTCGACCGTGCCGGCGAGCCCCTGGGGGCGGCTCGGTGCCTCCCCGACGACCAGCAGGATAGAGGCCCGCTTGCTGCGATTGCCGACCGCATCTTCCATCAACAGATCGACATCGATCACTCCCGGATCGAGGTCGAGATCGAGGCTGAAGGTCGTGTCCAGCTCCAGCATCACAGGTGGTAGAGCGATCGTCGCACCGTCGCGAGTGAGCTCGAGCAAGGCTTCGTAGCCGGGCCGACCGCCGCCTACCAACGTCACTGCCGAGACCGGGATGAAGGGCTGATCGAAGGTCGGGGTGAAGACATCCGCGCGGGTCTCGGCAGCGAAGTCGGATTCGTTGCCTTGCTCGTCGATGGCGTTGACCCAGTAGTAATAGGTGCGATCGTTCCGATCCGGGTCGAGGTAGGTGGTTTCCGTGATCGGTGAGTCGGTGAGCCGCACCGCCAGGCGATGCCGGGGGTTGCTCAGCGTGGTGCTGCGATAGACGTGGTAACCCACCAGGTCGACCTCGCTGTTGGCTTCCCAGGTGAGGGTCACGTCACCGCCATCGACCCGCGTCGTCAGCGACACGATGGTCTCGGGCGGCGTCAGATCAGCGTACTCGACGGTGATCGAAGGCGGCGCGGGATCCGTTTGCCCCGCCTCGTCGGTAGCCACGGCGCGCAGATCCAACGGGCCGAAATCGAGACCGAGAGCCACCGGATCCAGACCCGTCGTCCATGGATCGAGGGTCACGGCCGGGCCCAGGTCGGTCCACGCCGAGGTGCCGTCGAGGCGATACTGGAACACCACCTGGGCGACGTCGTTGTCGACCGTTTCGGCCAGGATGTCGAGCGCGCTCTCGAAGCGCTGTCCATGCGTCGGATCGACGATCACAGCCCGCGGCGCCTGGGTCTCGACGGTCACCGAACCCGGGTTCGACGGGTCGCTCAAGTTCCCCGCCGTATCGACGGCCTGGACCACGTAGGCATAGGTCCCGTCCGCCAGGTCGGGATCGCTGAACTGGGTCACATCGAGCAGGAAGGGCGTCAGATCGTCGATCACCGGACCACTGGCGTTGACCAGGCGGCCATCGCGATACAGCAAGTAGCCGGCCAGATCGGGCTCCGG
>JBCCGX010000902.1:0-4454 GCA_039029035.1 Acidobacteriota bacterium
GCTATATACTGCCGTCTCCCATCTTTGCTGCAACGGAGAAGAGGAGACGAATGGCATGTCCGTCGATTCTCAGAAGCCCGAGGTGTGCCCGCAAGGGGTGTCCCGCAGAACACTGTTTCAAACTGCCGGCTGGACGTCGGCAGCGGCCGTGGCGGTCGGCTCAGAGCCTGCCGCGGCGCGGCCCGAGGCTCGCTCAGCGCCCCCCATGCGGGTGGCCCAGCGACGCTACGGGCTCGACAAGGGTCTGCCGGCGACGCCAGCGGCTGGCATCGTGGCGCTCAATCGCATGGCTTTCGGCCCGCGGCCGGGAGATCTCGCCGCCTTCGATGCCCTGGGCGGCACGGATCCCGATCGCTTGGCGGCCTACGTCGCCCAGCAGCTCGATCCCGACAGCCTGACCGACACCGAGCTCGACGCCCGGCTCTCGGCAGCAGCCTTCGAGTCGATCGGCATCAGCAACGATCCCGACGTCTATCGCGAGACCCTGTGGGATTGGTACATCAACGACAACGCGCCGAGCGGCAACACGTCGTCGTCCATACCGCGCGACGAGCTCACCCGTGCCACCTTCCTGCGCGCCATGTACGGGCGCAAGCAGTTGGTGGAGGTGCTGACTGATTTCTGGCTCAACCACTTCAACGTCAACATCAACCACTCGTCCTTTGTGCGCACCATGTATGCCCACATGGATCTGGAGATCCGGCTCGAGATCCTGGGCAGCTTCCGCGCCATGCTCGAAGCGGTGACGCGTTCGACGGCGATGCTCTACTACCTCGACAACTACACCAGCTCCAACGCCGGGCCGAACGAGAATTTCAGCCGCGAGCTCTTCGAGCTCCACACTCTCGGGGCGGAGAACTACCTGGGCATCCTCCAACAGGCGCAAGTCCCCACCGACCCTCTGGGGCGACCGGTGGGCTACGTCGACGCCGACGTGTTCGAGGCAACGCGGTGCTTCACCGGCTGGAGCTTCAGCTACGGTGTCGACAACGACGGCGACACCGGTCAGTTCTACTACCGACCGGACTGGCACGATCGCTTCCAGAAGAACGTCCTCGGAGTGTTCATTCCCCAGGATCAGGCGGATCTCGAGGACGGCCGCGACGTGCTCGACGCCCTGGCCTCCCACCCCGGTACCGGGCGCCACATCGCGCGCAAGCTCTGTCGCCGGCTGATCGGCGATACGCCGCCGCAGAGTGTCGTCGACGCGGCGGCGACGGTGTTCACCGACCAGTGGCAGGCGGCCGACCAGCTAAAGCAGGTTTACGAGGTAATCCTGCTGTCGGACGCCTTCCGCGACACCTGGGGCGAGAAGATCAAGCGGCCGTTCGAGATCGTCGCCGGCGCCCTGCGCGCTGCCGGGGCCGACTTCACCCTGAAGATGAACGACTCGGACACCAGCTCGTTCCTGAATCGTTACGACGATACCGGCCAGGAGCTCTTCACCTGGCCAGCGCCCAACGGATTCCCGGATGTGCGCGGTGCCTGGCAGAGCATGACGCCACGGGTCATGTCCTGGCGCCTGTGCAATTGGCTGATCGATTTCGACGACGACGCCGGCAACTACTACCTGGACATCCTCGGCCAAACCCCGGCGCCGGTGCGCTCGGCCAACGACCTGGCGGATTTCTGGATCGACCGCATCCTCGGTCGCCCGATGGATCCGGCCGACCGGCAAGAGATCGTCGATTTCATGGCCCAGGGCTTCAACCCGACCTTCGATCTCGACCTCGATGACGACGACACCCAGGACCGCCTGCGGTCGATGGTCGGCCTGCTCCTGATGTCCCCCGATTTTCTGTGGCGCTAACGCGAAGAGGAGCAGAGATATGTGCGCATCCACCCGACGCGGTTTTATCACCGGTTGCTCGGCCGCCGTCGCGGCCTACGCCGGTACCCAGTTCAACACCCTCGCCTTCGGCGATCCCAACGAGACGAACGAAGACATCCTGGTCTCGGTCTTCCTGCGCGGCGGCATCGACGGCCTCAACCTGGTGATGCCCATCGCAGGGGACGACCGCGGGCACTACGAATCGGCGCGGCCGGACATCCAGGTGCCGCTGAGCGGTACCAACGCAGCGCTCCAGCTCACCTCCAGCTTGGGCATCCACCCGGCGGTGCACAGCGCTCCCACCGGCGCCGCGAATAGCCTCTTCGAGCTCTACCAAGACGACAAGATGTCGATCGTCGTGGCCGCCGGCATGCACGAAGACAACCGCAGCCACTTCGACTCGATGAGCTTCATGGAGCTCGGCACACCCGGGTCCCTCGCCACCTCGACCGGCTGGCTCACCCGGCATCTGCAGACCGCCTGTAACTTGCCGCCCGAGATCCTCATGCCGGCTCTGGCGGTCGGCAACCTGCAGCAGAACTCCCTGCGCGGTGCGACCGAGGCGGTCAACATGACCAGCCCCGACAGCTTCTCGCTCAACGTCGGCCCCTCCCAGTGGCGCGACGCCCAGCGAGTGGCGATGCGTAACCTCTACAGTACCGACAGCTGGCTGCACCAGGCGGGCTCGCAAACCCTCGACGCGATCGACCTGATCGAGATCCACGGCGGTGGCAGCTATACGCCGGCCAATGGTGCGGTCTACCCCGGTGGCAGCTTCGGCACCCACTTGCAAACCGTGGCGCGAATGATCAAGACCGACATCGGCCTGCGGGTGGCGACGGTCGATTTCGGCGGCTGGGATACCCACAACGGCCAGGGCAACGGCGGTGGCGGCTATTTCTTTGGCCATGTCGAAGAGCTGGCTCGCGGCCTGGCCGCCCTCTACACCGACCTCGATGATTCGGGCACACCGAACTATGCCTCGCGGCTCACTGTGGTGGTGCAGAGCGAGTTCGGTCGCCGGCTGCGTGAGAACGCCGACAACGGCACCGACCACGGCCACGGCAACGTCATGCTGGTCCTCTCCGGCAACGCCACCGGCGGCGTGCACGGCACCTGGCCCGGGCTGGCCACCGACGAGCTGTTCGACAACGCCGACCTCGAAGTCACCACCGACTACCGTCGGGTGCTGAGTGAGGTCCTCATCCGTCGCATGGCCAACAACCAGCTCGCGTCGATCTTTCCGGGTTACGAAGGCTACGAGCCCTTGGGAGTGGTCAATGGCGTCGACCTGCCGCCGAACGAGAGCGGCCTCCTTTTCCTCGATGGCTTCGAGTCCGGCAACTCGAGCGCTTGGGGCGGGGTGGGCTGAGACCTATCGTCGACTGAGACCTATTGTCGGCTGAGATCTATTGGGGTGTCCGCGGCGCGTGACAACGTCGCCGCGGCACCCTGCCATCGGTCCTTGGCCTGGCGTGTCGCGATCGAGTCGCCGCGCAGCTCGAGCAGCGCCTCGTAGGCGGCCCGCAAGTGGTGCACCCCCTCGCCGTGGCACCCCAGCGCGACGAGGCTCGATCCGAGAGCGCTTCGTGCCTCGGCCAAGCGCCAGCGCTCGGTGGCGGTTCCCTGCTGAGCGAGCCTCTGCACCGCTTCGGCGGCGTGGCGGTGGGCGGTCTGGAAGTCCCGGCGCAGCAAAGCGAGCTCCGCCAGGCCGAGGTAGGTTCGACCCACCCGGGCAGGGGCTTGTTCCAGCCCGGGACCTATGGCCGCGAGGGCTTTGTCGAGCTGCTCGGCCGCCGCGTCGAGGAGCCCGAGATCCAACAGGACCCGGGCCAGATCGTTGCGTTGAGTCAGCAGGGCGGGGTGATCGGCGGGCTTCAGGCGAGCCAGTACCGCAACGGACTGCCTGAGATGCTCCTCGGCTTCGGCCAACCGCCCGGACTCTCGCAGGATCATCGCCAGGCCGCGGCGGTCGTCGAGCGTCGATGGATGCTCGTCGCCCAACCGTCGTTGATCGCACGCCCAAGCCTGGCGCTGAAAGCTCTCCGCCTGCCCGAGGTCGCCGAGCAACGAGTAGAACGCGGCCAGATTGTTGAGCCCGGTGGCGACCAGAGGGTGGTCCTCCCCGAGCAGGTCGCGAAAGATCTCGGTCGCCTGGCGCAGGAGTCGAGCACCTTCGTTGGCTAGGGGGCGTTCATAGAACAGGGTTGCCTTCCGATTCAGGATCACGGCGACCGTCACGCTGTGCTCCCCACGGGTGGCGCGACCGATGTCCAAAGCTCGGTCGAACAGCTCCAGGGCCTCTTGCCGCCGACCCTGGCGGCCGATCAACGAAGCAAGATCCGCTAGGCGGGCGCCAGCTTCAGCCGTCGTCTCGGTCCCCAGGCGACCATCCATCGCAAGGGCGAGGCGCAACAGCGCCTCCGCCCGTCGAGCTTCGCCCTGGTAGCGCAAGACCGCGCCGAGATGCATCATCGCGCGGGCGACATCGAGATGATCTCCCCCATGCACTTGCCAGAAGAGTCTCAGGGCTTTGCGTAGCGTCTCGACAGCACGAGGGTCTCTCTTTTGGTGGTAGAGGAAACCGAGAGAATCGAGGGTCCGCGCCATACCGAGCGGGTCC
>JBCCGX010000903.1:0-4449 GCA_039029035.1 Acidobacteriota bacterium
CGGAAGCGATCGAGAAAGTGATCGATCAGCGCTGGGATGTCCTCTCGCCGCTCGGCGAGGGGCGGTACCTTGAGGCGGATGACGTTGAGCCGGAAGAGCAGATCCTCGCGGAACCGGCGCTCCTTGACTTCGGTTTCGAGATCTTTGTTGCTCGCCGCGACGACGCGCACGTCGACTTTGCGCGTCTTGGTGCCGCCGACCCGTCGTAGCTCGCCGTCGTCGAGGATTTGCAGCAGCTTGGCCTGCATGGCCGACGACATGTCACCGACTTCGTCGAGGAAGAGCGTGCCGCGGTCGGCGAGCTCGAAGAGGCCGGGCTTGGCGGCGACGGCGCCGGTGAAGGAGCCCTTCTCGTGGCCGAAGATCTCGCTCTCCAGCAGTTGCTCCTGGAAGGCGCTGCAGTTGATTGCCACGAACCTCTGGCCGGCGCGTGGGCTGGCGGCATGGATCTCACGCGCGATCAGGGTCTTGCCAGTGCCGGTGTCACCCTGGATGAGGATCGAAGCCGAACCCGCCGCCACCCGATCGACGATGCGCATGAGCTCGATCATCGGCTCACTCTGGACCACGAACGGGTGTCCGGAGGCGGTCCGGATGGTCGGCGTGGGTCGCTGCTTCTGGGCCAACTTGGCTTTGGCTTCTTTCACCACGCTCGAGAGGTCCGAGGCCCGCAAAGGGCGGGTCAGGAAGTCGGCGTCGACACTGTCCAGGTAGCTCGCCGCCTCGGAGGCGGTGGATGGGGCTGACGCTGCGCCCTCGCTGGCGGGCTCGGCGCCTTCCCTGGCGGGCTCGGCGCTCTCGCGACCCTCGAGGACGACGAGGTCGGAGCCCTCGACGCCACGGTGCCGGTGGCGGGTCTCGACCCGCCCGACGCCGGGCACCTGGAAATCGAGCTGGCTGGTATCGAGCTGCCGGCCGATCAGCTCACGCGCTGCCTCGCCCGATTGAATGGCGACCACTGTCGGTCCGCCCTCGGTCAGATCGCGCTCGAGCAGCAGCTTCAGTGGCCTCTCGCCGTCCATCAACAGGACGCGGATCGATGGTTTGCGTGGCATGGCTCCGAACAGTCTCGTCAGTGGTTTGCGTGATCCAGTCTATGTCAAGACTGCACAGAAAGAGCAAAGTTGGCGGCAGGGATCTTCTCTCTTCCGGAGTTCTGAAACAGGAATCGGAATCGGCTAAGATCACAACCGTCTTAAAATCGAGACCCGGGGTGTCGCCCTGGCTCTCGCTCCGCATCCCAGACCACGAAGTAGCTCCTCTTGGCGAACCTCCTCGTTAGCGACGACGATCCACAAGTCCTCGATCTGGTCACCCTCGTTTTAGAGAGCGCCGGGCACACCGTGGTCGCCACCGGCGATGCCACCGAGGTGCACTCCCTGGCCTCGCGGCCAGGGATCGATGCGATCGTTCTCGACGTCAACATGCCGAAGTCGGGCTTCGAGATCCTCAACGAGCTGCGTGGCGATCCGGCGACGACCACTCTGCCGATCCTCTTTCTCTCCGGTCTGGGTGGCCGCGAGTACCGCGCCCGCGGCCTGGTGGAAGGGGCCGACGACTACATGGTCAAGCCCTTCGAGCCCGCCGAGCTGGTTTTGCGGGTCGAGCGCCTGCTCTCCTTCCGTCGGAAGGCCGACGAAGCGACGACGGAGACCGACGTCGTCGAGCCGGACGACGGCCGGCTCCGGTTCGGCCGCTACGAGGTGCTGGACGTGATCGGCCAGGGCTCCATGGGAACGGTCTATCGCGGCCTGGATCCGCGCCTCGAGCGCCCGGTGGCGCTCAAGACGATTCGCCTCGACGCGTCGCGGTCCGAAGAGCAGCGTCGCGAGATGCTCGAGCGCTTGCGCAACGAGGCGATCACTATCGCCCGGTTTAGCCATCCCAACATCATCGTCGTGCATGACATGGGTGGGGCCGAGCGCTCGGCGTTCATCGCCATGGAGCTGGTCGACGGGCTCAGCCTGCGCGACTATCTGCGCTCGCGTGGCCCGCTGCCGGCCGATCGCGTCATTCCGATGGCTGCGGCGGTGGCCAGCGCCTTGGCTCTCGCCCACGAGCGCGAAGTCATCCACCGCGATGTCAAGCCGGGTAATGTGCTCCTGGGCCACGACGGCGCCATCAAAGTGAGTGACTTCGGCCTCGCTTTCGTGGTGTCCAAGCTGGCGGTCGATTCGAGTGAGATCTCGGGCACGCCGGGCTACGTTCCGCCGGAGGTTCTGAGCACCAAGCCCTACTCCAAGCCGGGCGACATCTTCGGTCTCGGGGCAACGTTGTACGAGAGTCTGACCGGCTTTCATCCCCTGACCGGCTTGACCCTCCGGGAGACCATCAGCAAGACCTTGGACGGCAGCATCCAACCGCTGGGCGAGGTGATCAACGTTCCGGCGGAGCTCGAAGATATGGTGCTCAAGATGTTGGCCAAGGATCCCAGCGAGCGGCCGAGTGCCGCCGAGTTGGCCGAGGGTCTCGGCACCTTGGCCAGCGAGCGCCATCTGCAGTGGTCGGCGGATGTGCTCAGACCGGTCGATCCGCCGCTGGAAGACTGACGCGGAACACCGAACCCTCGCCGAGCCGGCTCTCGACCTCGATGCGACCACCCAGCTGGCGCACCGTGTGTTTGACAATGGCGAGCCCCAGGCCGGTGCCGCCCTGGTCACGGGCGCGTCCCTTGTCGACCCGATAGAAGCGTTCGAAGATACGCTCGATCGCGTCCTGCGGGATGCCGATGCCGGTGTCGCGGACTTCGATCACCGCTTCCTCATCCTCCACGGCGAGGCGGACTCGGACATCGCCGCCCGCGCGGTTGTACTTGACCGCGTTCTCAGTCAGGTTGAGCAGCAGGTTCTCGACCTCGCTGCCGGTGCCGACGATGCGTGGCTCGCCATCCACCTCGAGGTGCAGCGTGATCTCTTTGGCGCTCGCTTGGGGCTCGAGCACCTCGATCGCCCGCCGTGCCATCGCCGTTAGATCGAGGGGTAGGGTCTCGGTGCCGCGAACGTCTTGCTCCAGGCGAGAGAGTGAGAGCAGGTCGCGTAGCAGCTCTTCCAGCCGGCCGCATTGCTGCAAGATCCGGTCGAGGAAACGCGGCGCGACCTCGGGGTCGTTCAGCGCACCGTCCGCCAAGGTCTCGGCGAAGCCGCGAATCGCCGTCAGCGGCGTCTTGAGCTCGTGGGAGACGTTGGCAACCAGGTCGCGGCGGATCTCGGCCATTCGCATCGCCTCTCCCATGTCCCGGTCGACCTTTTCACGCAGCTGCGCGTTCTCCGCCTCGAGCTGCCGGATGCGAGAGGCGCAGGTTGTCGTCAGTCGATCCAGGCTAGCTGCCAGTCCGGAGAGCTCCTGGGTTTCGGGTAGGGCGATGCGGCCAGTCAGGTCACTTTGCGTCCACTGATCGACGCCGCGTGTCATCTCGTCGAGGGATGTCTGGAATCGGCGATTCCACCAGCGCGAAGCGCTCACGAATCCGCTCGCAGCCGGTAGCCCACTCCGACAACCGTTTCGATGCGCTCCCCGGCTGGGCCTAACTTGTGCCGCAGGCGACGGATGTGGGTGTCGACGGTGCGGCTGTCGACATCGTCGCGGTAGTCCCAAACGTCGCGCAGCAGGTCGCCGCGGCGCTGCACCCGGCCGCGTCGTTCAGCCAGGATCGTCAGCAGGCGGAACTCGGTGGCGGTCAACCGGATTTCCTCGCCGGCCACCCAGGCCCGGTGACCTTCGATGTCGATCCGCAGATCACCGAGACTCAGGATCTCGTCCGTCGTGTCGCCGCGTGTACTGCGGCGCAGTACCGCCTTGACCCGCAGCACCACCTCCCGCGGGCTGAACGGCTTGGTGATGTAGTCGTCCGCCCCGAGCTCCAGCCCGACGATGCGGTCCGTCTCCTGGTCTCTGGCGGTGACGAAGATCAGCGGAACTCCAGCAGTGGCGGGATCGCGCTTCAGCAAGCGGGTCAGCTCGAGACCGTCGAGGCCGGGCAGCATCAGGTCGAGCAGGATCAGGTCCGGCACGTCACGGCGAATCGCCGGCAAGGCGAGATCACCCTCGCGCAGCAAGGAGACCTCGAACCCTTCCTGCTCCAGGTTGTACTGCAGAATCTCGGCGATCGCCGGCTCGTCCTCGACGATGGTGATGCGCGCCTTGGGCATGGTAGCCGGAGAGTAGCATCGCACACGCCAGATCCTCAAAACGACGGAAAGCCCGACCCGAAGGTCGAGCTTTCGCCTAAAGCCACAGAGAAGGCCCTGTAAGCTTTCGTCCTCGCGAGCTGCCGATGCGGGAATCGCCGTCTGAGGCGAATCCTGCTAGAAGTCGACCTGCCAGCGGACCAGGAAGAAATCCGCCTCACCGACGTTGTCGACGTCGGCGTGCACCAGGTTGATCATCAGGCGGGTCGCCGGGTTGAGATACCAGTTGACACCGAGGGTCCAGTTGTCTTCCTGGCCGCCG
>JBCCGX010000904.1:0-4446 GCA_039029035.1 Acidobacteriota bacterium
ATCGAAGGTCGGGTCGCTGCCGACCGGTGTGCCGACCTCGGCCTGGGTGTACTCTGCGGCGTACCAGAAGTTGTTGTTGACGCCGGCCAGCTCGAGGCCCCAGATCAGCGCGTCGTCGGCCGAGAAGTTGCCGGTGTCGACAAAGCGATCGGTGAAGTGGGCCTCGGGGCGGGAGCGGAAGCGGATCTGCGACTCGCGATCCTTCTGAGTGGCCGAGAAGCCGATGTGGACCATCTTGCGGCCCGTGTCTTCAAAGATCGGGCGGAAGGTGACGCGACCGGTGATGTTGACGTTGTCCTCGCTAGTGCTGATACCGAAGCCGTCGGCATCGTAGAAGGCGCCGATGCCCCAGTTCATCTTGTCGCCTCTGTTGCCATGGACGCCGACACCGGAGCCGCGGCCCGGCGAGAAGGCCTGGTTCAGCGAGCGCTCGAGGAAGGCGATGTACTTGGAGCTATTGCTTAGCTCGAGGCTGAAGTACTCCTTGAAGTGGCCGAAGCGGATCTCGCCCCAATTCTGTTTGATGCCGATGTAGACGTCGTTGAAGTCGGCATCGCCGCCGGCGAAGTCGTAGTTCGCCTTGAAGAGGATGCGGTTGTAGATCGTGCCCGAGAAAAAGATCCGTGCGCGGCGGAACTCGAAGCCGTCGCCTTCGGTTAGGGGCTCCAGCAGGTCGTCGGCGTCGACGAAGGTGTAGTCGGCCTGGATGCGGCCGCCGAACTTGAGCTTGAAAGCTTTGTCTTTGGATTCGACCTTGAAGCCGTTTGACCACTGGGTCGTCCAATCATCAGCCGAAGCGGCCGGCGCCAGGCTGAGAGCCAGCCCAAGCGCCGTGGCCAGCGTGACGAATCGTGCGCCTGATGGAAAGTTCTCGACACCTCGGATCATTGTCATCTCCTCAGATCGGTGCGGCCTCGCCGGGATCTGGCAAAACTCGTCTTGGGGTATGGTCGCCGGAGCCTAGCACCAGACACGCCAGACGCCCAAAACGACGAAAGCTCGACCCGAAGGTCGAGCTTTCGCCCGGGGCCACAGAGAAGGCCCCGTCAGCTGTTCGTCAGCCCGGCGGCTGAGTTGGGCTTAGCCACCCTCGCGGGATTAGCCGTCTGAGGCGAATCCTGCTAGAAATCGACCTGCCAGCGGACCAAGAAGAAGTCCGCCTCGCCAACGTTGTCGACGTCGGCGTGCACCAGGTTGATCATCAGGCGGGTCGCCGGGTTGGGGTACCAGTTGACGCCGATCGTCCAGTTGTCTTCCTGGCCGCCGGAGATGGCGCCGTCGTCGAGGTCGATGGTGGAGTAGCGGAAGGCCACTTCCCAAGCGCCGCGGCCGCCGTCCTTACCCCAGTTTTCGGACGGCTTCTGGCGGTCGAAGACGCCCCCAGAGGTCTTGAAGCGCTTGTAGTCGTCACCGAAGAAGTAACCGAACTGAACATAGCCGCCGTCGAAGGTCGGATCGCCAGCGCCCGGGGTGCTGACGTCGGCCTGGTTGTACTCGGCGGCATACCAGAAGTTGTTGTGGACGCCGGCGATCTCGAGCCCGAAGAGCAGCGCATCATCCGCCGAGAAGTTGCCGGTGTCGACGAAGCGACCAGTGAAGTGGGCCTCGGGGCGAACCCGGAAGCGGATCCTGGAGGCGCGATCCTTCTGGGTGGCGGCGATGCCGATGTGGAGCATCTTTCGGCCCTTGTCCTCGTAGATCGGACGGAAGGCGACACGGCCTGTGATGTTGACGTTGTCCTCGTCGAGGCTGATGCCGAAGTCGTCGGCGTCGTAGAAGGCACCGAAGCCCCAGTTCATCTTGTCGCCCTTGCTGCCGTGGACACCGATACCGGAGCCGCGGCTCGGCGAGAAGGCGTTGTTCAGCGAGCGTTCGAGGAAAGCGAGGTACTTGGAGCTGGTGAGCTCTTCGAGGCTGAAGTACTCCTTGTAGTGACCGAAGCGGATTTCGCCCCAATCTTGCTTGAGGCCGATGTAGACGTCCTTGAAGTCGGCCTCACCACCGGTGAAGTCATAGTTCGCCTTGAAGGTGACGCGGTCATAGATCGTGCCCGAGAAGAACAGGCGGGCGCGGCGGAACTCGAAGCCGTCGCCGTCCGTGATGGGCTCGAGCAGGTCGTCGGCGTCGACGAAGGTGTAGTCGGCCATGATTCGGCCGCCGAACTTGAGCTTGAAAGCCTTGTCTTTGGATTCGACTTTAAAGCCGTTCGACCACTTGGTGGTCCAGTCTGCCGAAGCGGCCGGCGCCGTGACGAGAGCCAGGGCGAACGCCGTGGCCACCGCTACGAATCGGGCGCTTGACCTAAAATTCTCAACACCTCGGATCATTGTCATCTCCTCAGCTCGGGCGGCCTTGCCGCCGTCTGGTTTCTGTCTTCATGACCGGGACGCTAGCTCGCCGCGCCCCATTGCAATTCCTCGGGAATCATGCGTCGAGACGGCTGTTTTGCCGATGGGGCGAAGGGTGTGGCCCGAAAATGAACCAAACACCAGCCGCTCAATAAAGATCTGATGAAGGGTGCGCCCGCTCCCGACGCGGGTGTTGGCAGCATCCTGGATGCGGGGGGGCGTTGCTGCCCTTCGAGGTAGGCGAAATCGCCTTCTCGAAGGGGTACACTCTGCGGCACGATGTGGGTGGGAACGATCACTTGGCTGGCCCTCTGTGGGGTATTGGGCACGGCCAGCGCGGCGTTTGGGGCGGTGCCCGAGTCTCCTGACTCGCAGGAGATCGCCAGACAGGAAGCCACCGGGCAGGAAGCCACTGGACAGGAAGCCTCCGCTCAGGAGGTCGTTCGACCGTTTACCCTCGGCCGCGCCCTGGCGCTCGCCGATCGCAGCCGAGCTTTGGTTCTGGCCGAGTCCCAACTCGCCCGGCAGGAGGCAGCGGTGGCGGCGTCGAAAGCACAGCGCTGGCCATCGCTGGACTTCTCGCAACGGTTGACCCGGATCGACGATTCGACCGTCGACCGGGCCAATTCCGCCGCCGAGGGCCTGTCGCGGCTCATCGGGTTCGAGATTCCGCCCTTCGCCTTCCAGGACAGCTTCGTGACTCGATTCGATTTGGCCGCGCCGCTGTGGACCTCGGGCGGGCTTGCAGCCGAGATCGCCGGTGAGCAGCGGACCCTCGACGCGCGCCGGGCCGACCGTGATGCGGCCTGGCGGGTGACCCAAGGCGCGGTCGTGCGACGCTTCTTCGCCCTGGCCACCGCTAGTGCGGTGGCCGCCGAGCGCCAGAAAGCATTGGCGCGCACCGAGCGCCGGCTGCGTGAGGCCCGGCGTCGGCTCGAGGTAGGCCTCGACACGCGGCAGGAGGTGCTGCGCTGGCAGGTAGAGCTCGAAGTTGCGCGGGCTGGCCTGGCCGACACCGAGGCCGCCGCGCTCGTTGCACGACTCGAGCTCGCCGATGTCCTCGATCGGCCTTTTGATGCTGTCGGTGAGCCCCAGCTGCCGGAGACTGCGGTGGTCGATGCGCTGCTCACTTGGGCGGAAGGGCTCGAGCCGGGCGACGTGCTGCGGCGAGCAGAAGGGGATCTCGACGAGTTGCCCGAAGTCCGCTCGGCGCGGGCCGAGGCAGCGGCCAGTAGTGAGGCGGTCCGCGGTGCCCGTTCCCAGCTGCTGCCAAGGCTCGATGCCGCCGCCACGTTCGGCTGGCTGGAGAACGAGACCCTCGAGCCCGACGAGTTCGAAACCTGGTCGGCCAGCCTGTCGCTCACCGTGCCGATCGACCTGCGCGGGGATCGCCGCGCCCGAGTGGCCGAAGCGCGGGCTCTGGAGCGCCAGGCAGAGACCGGCATCGACGATGTGCGCGCCGCGGCGCGCCTCGAAGTCGGCCGGGCCCTGGCCGGCGTGCTGCGCGGCCGCTCCAACCTGCGCTCGGCTCGGCGCGCCGTCGAAGAGGCGGCGGCTCGGCGCGAGCTGCTGGCGCGGCAAACCGAAGTCGGCCTCACCAGCCTGCTGGACCTGGTGGATGCCGACACGACGCTCGTCGCGGCCGAGGTCGCACGCGCCACGGCGCGGGTCGACCTTCTGGCGGCGGTGGCCGCGCTCGAGATTGCCTGGCCGGGGGCCGCACCGCCGGCAGGAGGACTAGTTCCATGAAGTTGGAAAGGAGATCTGTCCCCCTCACCTTAGCCCTCTCCTCCGAAGGGGAGAGGGGACCTGAAGGTAAGAAAGCGAGGCTCCGATTTTTGGGTGGGTGGGGGCGCCCTCTCCCTCCGGGAGAGGGTCGGGGTGCGGGTCTGCGGGGCAGGCTCCCTACTCTTCTCGTACTGGCGCTTGCGGCGGCCGCCTGTAGCCAGTCGACGGACACGGCTTCGTCCGCAGCCGCGACGGAGTCCGCAGCGCCCGCGGCCCGCACAGTGGTCATTGCACCGGTGCGGGAAGTCCTGCTACGCGATACGGCCCGGCTCTCCGCCGAGGTGTCTCCCTGGGTCGCTGTGACGGTGGC
>JBCCGX010000905.1:0-4441 GCA_039029035.1 Acidobacteriota bacterium
GTCGGCGTCTTCGTCTTCGTGCTCGCCTTTCAGACCCTCTATCGACGTGGGCTGACGCTGAAGGGCTAGAGTGCCCCGTTTGACAATTCCCTTCCGCTATCTCCGGTCCTTCAGCGGCGCCAGAGGAGGTACAAGAGCTGAGCGACGGTGCTGACCGTCAGGGCCAGCGCTGCGCCGGGGATGCCCGGCCAGCGCCAGGCCACCACGGCGGCCATCAGACCGGCCGTCACCAGAACGTTGACGACCATGGCCTCAGTCACTCGACGGGTCTTACCCTGGTGGATCAACAGGCCGGTGCGCCACGCGACCAGGGTGCTGACGGCAGGTAAGATCAGGAAGAGGCGAAGTCCCTGGCTGGCCAAGCCGGCGACGTTGGGTGCGGTGTCCTGGAGCTGGATCAGGTAGAGATCGACCAGAGGCGACCAGGCAAAGAGGGCCGTGCCGAGCAGCGCAACGGTGGCGAGGCTGAAGCTGAAACGGCGGATCGGAGCGTGCATCTCTTCGCCGTTGGACAGGGCGATGACCGCCTCGGGCAAAGAGAAAGCCGCGGCGCGGAGCCACATGGTGGCGAAGAAGATCAGCGGCCAAGCGGCCAGGAGGAGCGTCGGCTGGGCGAGACGAGCCAAAGCGAAGGTCACCATCGGCTGCGCGATCAAGGCCAGAGCGGCGGTCCCGGCGAGCGGTAGATGAAACCAGAACAGCTCGCGATAGGTGAGGCGCTCCTCGACCGGATTTTTGCTCGAAGGTGGCAGCTCGCCCTGCAAAACGGGGCGCACGGCGATGGACGCGTAGATGGCTTCGACGACAACGCCCGCCATCAGCGCCGTGGCAGCGAGATGCGCGCCGGAGACATCGCCCCAGAGCAACAACGCCCAGGCGGTTCCGGCGGTGGCGACCAATCGAACGGCGGTCCCCTGGGCCACCTGTCGGGTCCGGTTGAAGCGGATCAGTACCCCTTGGAGGAAGCGGCGCCAGGCGATCGCCGGAGTCCACAACGTCAGGATCTGCATCCCCGGCCGCACCCAGGCCGCCACCTCGTCTGGGGCCCCGAGCCAGCGCCGGACCACCAGATCGAACAACGGCGTGAAGGCAACCAGGGCCCCGACCACGGCGGTGAGCACCATCCAGTGCCAGGTGAAACGGCGAACCACTTCGTAGGACGCTCGGTCTTTGACCAGGGCGGTCGCCGTCGCCAGCAGATTGATGACCGGGCTCTCGATCGTCACCGCCAAAGTAATCGTGATGCCGACGGCGGCCAGCATTACCACCTCGTTGGGCAGTCGGTTGACCGCCGCGCTGAGCAGCGGCCCCTCGACGGTCATCAGCAGCCAACTGGCGAACAGCGGTAGCCAGAAGAGAAAGATGTCCCACTGGCGCAGCAGGGGTGCCCTAGGCGAGTCGGTCACCGCCGCCGGTTCGGCCACGCCATCCGCCGGGCAGGGGTCGTGTGGCTGAGTCAAAGCTCGAGGTTTGGGTTGTCGGAAGACGTAAGGGGTATCTGCGCGGTCGTGGGCGGAGCTGTCTATAATAGTTTCAAGATGCTGCCAAAACACGGTCGACGTGAAGAAGTGCTGGAGCGCCTGGACGAAGCCGGTGGGCTGCGGCCGGGTGTGGCGACGGAAGTACATCGCCAAACCGGGGTGCCCGAGGCCGATATCTATGGCGTCGGCACGTTTTACCACCTGCTGGCCGATCCGGATGCCGGCGTGCGAGTGTGCCAGGGCTTGTCGTGCAAGCTCGGTGGCTGCGACGCGCTGCTGGCGGAACTCGCAAGCCAGGGGACGAAGGCGAGCTTCGTCTCCTGTCTGGGACGCTGTGATTTCGCGCCGGCGCAGTGGGAGGCGGGCAAGGAGCCACCGCCGCCGGTCACCGCCCTATCCCCCAGCCATCCCGACTTCGCCATCGACCTCTTGGGCGCCGAACGGACGAGCTACGACGCCCTGCACCGGGGCCAGCGCAAAGGGCCGGAATGGGTGTGCGCCGAGCTCGAAGCCTCGGGCATCCAGGGGCGCGGCGGCGCCGGATTCCCGGCCGCCTTCAAGTGGAACGCGATCCGCAAGCAAGCGGAGCGTGAGCGCTACGTGGTGCTCAATGCCGACGAAGGGGAGCCGGGCACATTCAAGGATCGGGAGGTCATCCTGCGGCGCCCTCATCTGGTGATCGAGGGCCTGGCGACCGCCGCTCAGGTGCTCGAAGCCGGCGACATCTACCTCTACGTGCGGGGTGAGTTCGGCCGCGTCAAGGCGGCTCTCATGGAGGCGCTGGAGACGGCCCGCCAAGACGGCCAGGTCGATGACGCCGTGCGCTGGCATTTCGTCGACGGTCATGGTGCCTACATCTGTGGTGAAGAGACCGCCCTGCTCGAAGCCCTCGAGGGCAAGCGTGGCATGCCGCGTATGAAGCCGCCGTTTCCGGTGGAGAAGGGCTTTCGTGGCAAGCCCACGCTGATCCAGAACGTCGAGACCATCGCCTGCGTGCCGGCGATCCTGCTGCGCGGCGGCGAATGGTTCAAGAACAGCGGCCGCACCGCGCCCGGTACCAAGCTCTACTGTCTGTCGGGCCACGTCGCCCGGCCCGGGGTCTACGAGGCACCCCTCGGCATCACCCTGCGCGAGCTCCTCGAGATGGCGGGTGGCGTCGTCGGCACCCTCAAGGCCTACTCGCCGGGCGGTGCTTCGAGCGGCTTTTTGCCGGCCGACCAGATCGATATCCCGATGGACTTCAAGTCCCTCGGCGAGGCCGGCAGCATGCTCGGCTCGGCCGGCGTCGTGGTGCTCAACGACACGGTCGACATGGTGGAGGCAGCGCTCAGTCAGGCGGTTTTCTTCGAGGACGAGTCCTGTGGTCAATGCGCGCCGTGCCGGATCGGTACCCAGATCGTGCGGCAGACCCTCGAGCGATACCTCGAGTCGCGTGATCCGGCCACCCTGTCTGATCTGCAGGAAGTCGCCTGGGGGATGAGCGAGGCGTCGATCTGTGGCCTTGGCCAGGCGGCCTCTTGGCCTTTGACCAGCGCCATGAAGTACTTCCCCCGAGAATTCGCCCTGGCGGAGTAGACTCGCTCTCCGAGGGGGCCAGGATGATGCCTATTGGCGACGATCTCGCGACGCTGAGCACCCTGCTCGAGTCGACGCGGGAGGCGGCAGCTGAGTTTCTGGCGACTCTGCCGGATCGTCCGGCGGGGCAACGCCCGCGGTCGATCGAGCCGTCGACCCTGCCCGAGGAGGGCGTCGGCGGCCATGCCGCCTTGGCTCTCTTCCGACGCCGCTTCGAATCCGGTCTGTCGGGCTCGCCAGGGCCGCGCTACCTTGGGTTCGTCACCGGCGGCAGCACGCCCGCTGCCCTAGCGGGTGATTGGCTGGCCGCGACCTACGATCAGAACCTATCGAATGCGGGGGACTCGATCGCCACCCATGTGGAGCACGAGACCCTGGGGCTCCTGCGCTCGTTGTTTGGCCTGCCGGACGACTTCGCCGGTGCCTTTGTCTCAGGCGCCACCCAGGCCAACATGGTGGCCCTGGCGACAGCGCGACAATGGGTCGCCCAACGCCGGGGCGTCGATGTGGCGGAGGAGGGGCTGTGGCGCCTGCCACCGATCGCGATCCTAGGCGGCACGCCCCACGCCAGCATTTCGAAGGCCGTCTCGGTCCTCGGCATGGGGCGTCGGCAGGTCCAGCCGGTGGCCTGCCAACCGAGTCGTCTGGCCGTGGATCCGGCCGCCCTCGAGCGGCACCTCGAGGCTCTCGGTGATTCGCCGGCCATCGTGGTGGCCAGCGCGGGAGAGGTCAACACCGGCGATTTCGACGATCTCGAAGCGCTGGCGCAGCTCTGCCAGCGCTACGGCGCCTGGCTCCACGTCGACGGCGCCTTCGGGCTTTTCGCCGCCTGCGACCCTGATCGTGCCGCTTTGTTGCGCGGTATCGAGCAGGCCGACTCCATCGCCACCGACGGGCATAAGTGGCTCAACGTGCCCTATGACTCGGGCATCGTTGTCACCCGCCACCTGAAACTGCAGGAAGAGGTCTTCAAGGCGGTCGCTGCCTACCTCGGTGCCGGTCCCGACTTGCTCCATCGCACGCCCGAGAACTCCCGCCGCTTCCGTGCCCTTCCGGCGTGGATGACCCTCATGGCCTATGGCCGCTCAGGGCATCGCGAACTGGTGCAGCGCTGCTGCAATCTGGCCGGACAGCTCGGTGAAGGTGTGGCAGCAAGCCCGGCCTACGAGCTCTTGGCGCCGGTGCGCCTCAACATCGCCTGCTTCGCCTTGCGTCAAGGGGGCGAAAGGGAGCGTGATCGGGTGCTCGATCACCTGCTCGACGATGGCCGCGTCTACCTGACGCCCACCGTCATCGACGGCCGGTCCGGTTTCCGCGCCGCCTTCGTCAACTGGCGAACCGCTCAGGCCGATATCGAGACCATCCTCGCAGCCCTCGAAGATGCA
>JBCCGX010000906.1:0-4440 GCA_039029035.1 Acidobacteriota bacterium
CGCCCCGGAGACCTTGGCCGGCCTGGTCCTCGCCGACTCACAGACGGCGACACGCGACGTCCTACTTCTGCCGCTAGCGCCCGTCTTCGCCGACGACGCCGAGTCGGGCAACGTCGGCTGGACAGCCGAGCCCCCTTGGGCGCTGACCCAAGAAGCGTCCAACAGCCCGACCCACTCGTGGACCGACAGCCCGGGCGGTAACTACGCCAACAATGCCGACACCTCGCTGATCTCACCGATCTTCGATCTCGCCGACTTCCAGGGAACTACCCTCTCCTTCCGTCACATCTACGATCTCGAGCTCGGTTTCGACCTCGGCCTGGTCGAGGTATCGACCGATGGCTCGAGCTGGTCCCCGGTGCGCAGCTTCAGCCAGGAGAGCCAGACCGCCGAATGGGCTTTGGAGCAGATCCCGCTGCCGATGCTCGACGGCGCTGCTACGGCCCAATTCCGCTTCCGCCTCGACAGCGATGGTGGGACCACCCGAGACGGGTGGCACGTCGACGACATCGTGCTCGAAGCGGCCCAGGTGAGCCTCTTCATCGACGGCTTCGAGAGTGGGAATACATCGCGCTGGACGGGAAGCGTGCCGTAGGAATCCCGGGCCTGAAGGCCCGGGCCATGAAAGGGCGCCCGCTTCTCGGGCTTTCTGGCTAAAGCCAGTAAAGACCGCGGCTTCAGCCGCAAAGCCCCGCAGGGACGCCTTTTATAGGGCGAGGGTTGACCCTCGCCGATTGGCGGTCCGATCGACTGGCTGCGCTAAACTCGCTGCTGGGTCCGCAAGAGAAACACCATGCAACAGTCCCACCGCGCCGGCGCCGACATCGGCGGCACTTTCACCGACCTCATCGTCGTCGATCAAGCCACCGGCGAGTTCCACATCGGCAAGACCTTGACGACGCCGGAGGATCCGTCCCTCGCCGTCGAGACCGTGCTGCGCGACGTGCTGGGTCGAGCCGGCCTACCGGCCACGGCGCTGCGCCACTTGATCCACGGCACCACCCTGGTGACCAACGCGATGATCGAGCGCAAGGGCGCGAAGACCGCGCTGATCACCTCCCAGGGCTTCCGCGATTCGATCGAGATCGGCCGCGAGACGCGCTACGACCTCTACGATCTGATGCTCGAGCAGCCCAAGCCCCTGGTGCCGCGCTACCTGCGGTTCGAGGTGCCCCAGCGCACTCTTTGGGACGGCACGACGCACACCGAGCTCGATACGGCTCGAGTCGCGCAGCTGGCTGCCGAGCTGGCACACAACGGGATCGAAGCGGTGGCGATCGTCTTCCTGCACAGCTTCACCAATCCCGAGGCCGAGATCGCGGCACGCGACGCGGTGCAACGCGTGGCGCCCGCGATGCGGGTGTCCATCTCGTCCGACGTGGTGCCCGAGATCGGCGAGTTCGAGCGCGCCTCCACCACTATCGCCAACGTCTACGTGCAGGAGCTGGTTGAGAAGTACTTGCGGCAGCTCGAGCACCGGCTCGAAGATCTGGGTTTCGACGGCAGCTTCTACCTCATGCTGTCGAGCGGCGGCATCGCCACCGTCGACACCGCGGTGCGCTTCCCGGTGCGCCTGTTGGAGTCGGGCCCGGCGGCCGGCGCGCTGGCCGCACGAGCCTACGGTCTGGCAGCGGGCCACGACGATCTCATCTCCTTCGACATGGGTGGCACCACCGCCAAGATCTGCGTCATCGACCGTGGCGAGCCGTTGATCGCCCATCAGTTCGAGGTCGATCGTGTCTACCGCTTCGCCAAAGGCTCCGGCCTACCGATCCAGCTGCCGGTGATCGAGCTGATCGAGATCGGTACCGGCGGCGGCTCGATCGCTCGGGTCGATTCTTTGGGGCTACTCAAGGCGGGGCCGGATTCCGCCGGTGCGGAACCCGGACCGGTGTGCTACGACCGCGGCGGCGAGCAACCGACGATCACCGACGCCAACCTGATCCTCGGTTACCTCGACCCGAGCTACTTCCTCGGCGGCCGCATGGCCCTCGAGTGCGACAAGGCGCGCCGCGCTGTCGAGAAGCACATCGCCGGCCCCCTGGCAATCAGCGTCGAAGAAGCCGCCTGGGGTATCCACCAGATCGCCAACGAGAACATGGCCAATGCCGCCCGGGTGCATGCCCTGGAACAAGGTAAAGACCCGCGCCGCTTCCCCCTCTTCGCTTTCGGCGGCGCCGGCCCGGTGCACGCCTATCGCATCGCCCTCTCCCTCGGCTCACCGCTCCTGCTTGCTCCTTTGGGTGCCGGCGTCATGAGCACCGTCGGCTTCCTCACCGCCCCTTTGGCCTTCGACTTCGTGCGCTCCTGGGTGACCGAGCTCGACACGGTCGATTGGCGGCGGGTCAACGACCTGTTCAGCGCCATGGAGTCCGAGGGTCTGCGGCTGCTCGCCGACTCGGGCGTCGCCACGGTAGACGTCACCCATCGCCGCGAGGTGGACATGCGCTACGTCGGCCAGGGGCACGAGATTCGCGTCGCCCTGGGGTCGGGCGAGCTCGATGCTAGCGCCGCGCCGCCTCTCAAGGCACGCTTCGAGGCGGTTTACCAGCAGCTCTACGAACGCTCCGGGCCACCGGTACCGGTGGAGATCCTCAACTGGCGGGTGGTGTCCTCCGGCCCCAGCCCCGAGGTGCGGCTGCGCGTCGCCGCACAGTCTGGCAACACACAGTCTGGCGACACACAGTCTGGCGACACACAGTCCGACGCCGCACAGGCGGCCGACGTCGCCCGCAAGGGTAGCCGCCCGGCCTACTTCCCGGAAGCGGGCGGCTTCACCACCACAGCAGTCTACGACCGCTATGCCCTGCACCCTGGCCACCAGTTCGCCGGTCCGGCGATCGTCGAAGAGCGGGAGTCCACTGTCATCGTCGGCCCTGACGCCCAATGCCGGATCGATCGCCATCACAATCTCGTCGTGCGGATGCCGGACATCCGGAGCTCAGGCGCCGACCGCGAAAAGGAATCTTGAGCGCCATGGCCCTCGATCCCATCCAGCTCGAAGTGCTGTGGAATCGCCTCCTCTCGGTGGCCAACGAGCAGCAGACCACCTTGGTGCGCACCGCCTTCAGCACCATCGTGCGCGAGTCCCTCGACCTCGCCTGCGGCGTCTTCGACACGCGGGGGCAGATGATCGGCCAGTCGCTCACCGGCACCCCGGGCCACATCAACCCGATGGCCACCGGCGCGATCCACTTCCTCGAAGCCTATCCACCCGACACCCTCGAGCCGGGCGATGTGCTGGTGACCAACGACCCGTGGCAAACCGCGGGCCAGGTGAACGACTTCACCGTGCTCACTCCGGTCTACCGCCCCGGCGATTCGACCGTCGTCGCCTACTTCGCCAACTGCTGTCACGCCCCCGACATCGGCGGCCGGATTCTCTCGGCCGAAGCGCGGGAGGTGTACGAAGAGGGACTGCGGGTCCCGATCACCAAGCTCTTCCGCCGGGGCGAGCCCAACCGCGAGCTGCTCAAGATCCTCCGCGCCAATGTGCGCACGCCGGACGAGACCGTCGGCGACCTCTACGCCCAGACCTCGTCCAACGCGGTCGGCGCGCGCAGCCTCTTGCAGATGATGGACGAGTTTGGCCTCGAAACTATCGATCCACTCGCCGATGAGATCATCCGGCGCTCCGAGAACGCCTTGCGCGACGCCCTGGAGCGGGTGCCCAACGGCCGCTACGAACACGAGGTGTGGAGCGATGGCTTCGAAGAGCCCCTGCGGCTCAAGGTGGCGGTGACGGCCGAGGACCGCGACATCCACATCGACTTCGCCGGCTCCTCACGCCAGAGTCAGCGCGGCATCAACGTGGTGCTCAACTACACCAAGGGCTACGCCTCCTTCGCGGTCAAGGCGGCGATCAGCCCAGAGGTGCCGCACAACGAGGGCTCGTTCCGCCCAGTGCACATCCGCGCCCCGGAAGGCTCGATCTTGAACTGCAAAGAGCCGGCAGCGGTGGCCTCGCGCCACCTGGTAGGGCACTTCCTGCCCGGCTTGATTTTCGGTGCCTTGGCCCAGGCCATGCCCGATCGGATCCTCGCCGGCGGCGCCGACCCGGCCTGGATGAGCATCTGGCGCGCCACCTGGCCGCACTCCGGCAAATCCGCCAACTTCACCCTCTTCCAGCTCGGCGGCACCGGCGCCCGGCCGACCAAGGACGGCTTGAGCACCACCGGCTTCCCCAGCGGCGTCGGCGGCGTACCGGCCGAGGTGATCGAATCCCAAGCACCCTTGATCCAACACTGTCGGGCCCTGCGCACCGATTCCGGCGGCGCCGGCAAATTCCGCGGCGGCCTTGGCCAGGCGACCGACTTCGCCCACCACGGCGAGGAGAGCTGGAGCGTCTCCGGCATGGTCGACCGCACCCGCTACGCCGCCCACGGCCTGCTCGGCGGAGAGCCCGGAGCGCCGGGCGAGTTCGCTCTCGACGGCGAGCCC
>JBCCGX010000907.1:0-4438 GCA_039029035.1 Acidobacteriota bacterium
CGGCTCGACGAGATCGAGCTGGTCAACGGCTCGCTGACCGTTGCGGGCGTGGCAGGTGACGTCGCGGCCTCCCTGGTCAACGGCGAAGTGAGGGCCAGCGGCCTGACCGGCAACGCCGAGATCTCGACCGTCAACGGTCGGCTGGAGGTCGCTTTGGCAGAGCTCACTTCGGACCGCTCGATTGAGCTCAGCTCGGTCAACGGCTCCTTAGAGCTGAAGGTGCCGGACTATGCCGGCGCCGACGTCCGCGCGTCGACGGTGCATGGAGGCATCGACAACGATTTCGGCCTCGCCGTCGACCGTGGTGACCATGTCGGCCAGAAGCTGCGCGGCGCGCTGGGTGGCGGCGGTGCCAGGGTCGATCTGTCGAACGTCAACGGCTCGATCCGCCTCCTTCAGGCGGACTGAGCTGCTGATTCGACGAAGCGCTGGTCGCCGCTATGATGGGATCCATTGCGGTGGGATGGGTCCGTCGGACGGGGCTCGCGTCTGTTGCGACGCAGAGGCTTGCGTGATCGGTGCGGCGCCTCGTCGATGGGCAAGGCGGGTGCCGGCCGCGAGCCGGCGCTGGTCGGTGTCGGTGTGCTGGTCAGCGATTCGAGCAAGGCATCGAAGGCTTCCATCCGACCGACTTCGGTCTTCATGAGGGACTCCAGGGGACGTCAAGCAACTCGGGCGACGGAGGCGGGTTGGCCGGCTTCGGCCTCGAAGGCCTCCAGGAGCTCCGGGGAGACTCCGTCCGGCAGAGAGCCGAGAGCGACGTCTCCCCAGCGCATCACCGCGGCGCTGCAGGTGGACACGCTGCCGACGGTATAGAGCAACACCAGCTCGCCGGGGCGGTACTGCTTCCAGTGCGCAGCGTGGAGCAGGTTCATACCGAGCAACGCCGGTCCGACGTTGGCGTACAGCGGATAGACGGAGAGGGTACGCCGACGGTCGACGCCGAGGACCCGGGCACAGAAGGCCGAGTACCAGGCCAGCGGAGTATTGAAGACGAAGTGATCGATGTCGGCAAGGCTGACGCCAGCCGCGCTGAGCGCGCCGTGGCAGCACTCCTGGAGGTAGCGTTCCGAAGTGCCGCGCAGAATCTCGGCGGTGTATTTGCTGGTCCGCAGGCGCAGGCGCGGCTTGCCCTTGCTGTCGAGCTCCGGGTGGTAGGCGACCGCGTCGCAGGTCTCGGCGCTGTGTACCGTGTAGCCGCCGAGGTAACCCGCGCCATTCTCCACCGGGCCGACAATGAAGGCGGAGGCGGCGTCGCCGACACCCCAGCTGATGGGGTCGGACTCCTCGGTGGTACGCGAGTAGGTGCAGGAGCTGACCACAAGGACGTTGCGATGCTGTCCCGACTCGACCAGCGAGCAGGCGGTCTGGAAGGCGACGAGGGCCGAAGAACAGGCCGATTCGAGATTCCAGGCAGCGCAGCGGATTCCCAGGTTGTCGGCCAGAGCCGCGGCGCTACCAACGCCATAGGTATCGGGCTGGAAGGCGGTGCAGATCAGCAGATCGATGTCCTCAGGCGCCATTGCAGCCGCTTTGAGCGCATCCCAGGCGGCGGTGAGCTCGAGCTCCAGGGCGCTGCCGTCGCTTTCGATGGTGCGTCGTTGCCGGGCGCCCCGGAAAGGGTCTCGCACATAGGGCGCCATCTCCAGGTTGAAGGCCTCCGAGCCTTCGGTCCATTCCATCGGTTTGCGCCACATCCAGGTCCGACTCTCGACGTTGGCGATCAGCTGCGGATGGTTTCGCCGCCAGTGGTCGTTGGTCAGGACCCGGTCGGGCACGCTCACGCCTACGGATTTCAGACCTGTCGAATGCGCCATGCTTCTTCTCCGGCTGCTGGAGATCGCGGGCCTCAGGCTTCCCAGCCCGCGACGTTCTTGGAATTGCCTTGCTTGATCAAGCTCTCGAATCGCTTCAGGAGAGGAGAGGGCTCGCTCGAATCGATACGTACGTCGACCACGAAGGGGCCTTCCGCCGTCATCGCCCGATCGAGGGCGGCGTCGAGTTGATCCTCGGTTTCGACGGTGGCGCCGTCAGCGCCGACCGAGCGCGCCATGCGCTCGAAATCGACCTGCGGAAAGTCGACCCCGGCATCGGTCAGGCCGAGGGCACCATGGCCGTCCCGGCACATGCCGTAGCCCGCGTCGTTGAGCACGATCCAGACGGCTTGGGCCTGGTACTGCGCCGCGGTCGAGAGCTCGGAGTTCATCAGCATCGAGCCATCGCCGACAACCGCAACAGCTTTGCCGCCGCGCGCCATGGCGGCTCCCACCACGCCGGTGGCGGTGTGCCCCATGGAACCGAAGAGAGTGCTGACCCGATAGCGGCCGGGGCTGTTGAAGCGGAGATAGTGGTTGCACCAGGCGAAGGCGTTGCCGCATTCGGCGAGCACGGTGGCGTCGGTCGCCTGGACCACGCGCCGCTGGATCGCGTTCATCAGGACTCGCGGCCGAACCGGCTTGTGGTCCTGCGTCGGCAGCGGCACTGGCTCGGAACGACGTAGCACCGCGGCATTGCGGCGAGCCGGTCGCTCGGGGAAGTGCTCGAGTAACGCGGTGAGAAAATGACTGATCTCCGCCTGCACGCCGATCGTCGGGCTCTCGGGATAGGAGACGCCCGGCACTTCGGGGTCGATGTCGACGTGAATAAAGCCTTCCTGCGGTACCAGGTCGAGGTCCCAGAACGACGTCGCTTCGCCCAGCTTGGTGCCCAGCACCAAGGCGCGTTGCGGGCGTTCGTGGGTGATGTAGTCGGCGACGGATTCGTGGCCGCCGAGACCGGTCACGCCGACGAACTGGGGATGATTCTCTGGGATCACGCCCTTGGCCCGCGGCGAGCAGATGACCTTGGCGCCCGAGCGCTCTGCCAACTCCTGCACCAGGGGCGCGGCGTCGGTGGCACCGAAGCCGGCCCAGATGGTGAACTTGCCTTCCTTCAGCAGGCGGGCGCAGGTCGCGATGTCTTCGGGCGCCGTTGTCGGGGCTTTCATCGTCGCCGCTTGCTTGGTCTTCGGCAGTTGCAGTCTCTTCGACTGTAGACCCATCGGCAGGCAGACATGGGCAACGAAGCCGCCGGGGCGCGACAGCCCCTGGCTCAGCCGCCGCATCACTTCGGGCAGCTCGGAGGCCTGCTCCATGCGAACGGCGAAATCGAAAATCGGTCCCTTCGAGTAGAGCAGGTCTTGTGGCAGGGTGTAGGGGCTGGTTTCCTGAGTCGCCCAGCGACCGCGCTGGGGTGAGCTGGTGGCACCGGAGATGAGGATCACTTTGGCGCCATCCCAGCGGGCCGCAGTCATGCCGGTCAAAGCGTTCAGAACGCCAGGGCCGGTGGTGGCAAAGACGACGGCTGGCTTCTTCGAGGCGAAGTAGGCCTCGGCGGCGGAGAAGGCGGCGCCTGTTTCGTGGCGGAAGTGGTGGAGTTCTATCTCGCTATCGACCAGAGCGTCGAACAGCAGGGCGATCGCCCCGCCACTGACGCCGAAGGCCTGCTCGATCCCCAAATCAGCGAGCTGCTGAGTGAAGGCCGCAACCAGCGAAACCTCCTGCGGCGCGAGCTCTTGCGCCGGGACCTGGGCCGGTTTCTCGGCCAGGTTCCCGAGGGTCGCCAGGGACGTGACTTTCTTCTTCTCAGCCAGCTTCAACATAGTGTTTGCCTCGTACGACTTTCAAGTTTCAACCGAACGGTCGGTAGAGTACTCCGTCTAACATTACGGCGAAGATTAAGATTTTCGACCGATCGGTCGGTTGTCTTTCGCCCAAGAGCGTGCGGAGGTTTCTAGCGAGCTGTCGTGTTGTCTCATGATCGTTACAATGTAGCGATCCAACATTACGATTCGTATTGAGGCGGGCGGTTTTTTTGTACGGCTGTTCCACGCGGCCATGGCCGGTGATCTGTGGAGCCGGCTCGCAGCAGTTAGGATGGGCCCATGCCGAACCAGCTAGCGGACGACGAAGAGCTCGCGGGCCTCGAATCGGGTGATGATGTTGCGGCGGCCGCCGCGCGCATTTACGGTTCGACGCTCACCGAGCGCGGTCTGATCCACGCCGCGGCGGTGTGGCAGGGCGACCGTGGTCGCCTCGTGGCCCTGCGTCCGGAAGACGCAGTGGCGCGATGCCACCATGCGGGGTTGGCTGGCTGCCTGGCCCGGGCGCGGGCCGACGCGATTCTGACCACGGGAGCGGCCTTACGCCGCCAGCCCACCTTGGACCATCGGCTAGGCGGGCCTGGCGCCTTGGGTGGGGCCCTGACCGCTTGGCGTCACGAGCATCTGGGCAAGTCCGAGCCGCCGATCACCCTCGTCGTCACACCCGACGCGGATCTGGAGCTCGAACATCCGATCTTTCGCTATTGGACCCGACCGGTGGTGTTGACGAGTCCCCACAGTCAATGGCAGCTCGAGAGCCGGGCGGTCGATTTCGGTATCGAGGTCGTCGGCGTGGAG
>JBCCGX010000908.1:0-4421 GCA_039029035.1 Acidobacteriota bacterium
AGGACGACCCAGGGCCGGCTCAGTAGCCGAGGCCGGGAAAGGTCAGCACATTGCGGATGTTGAAGTTGAGCCGGCCGTCGTCCAGGGGGATGTGGTTCAAGAACCCCTGGGCTAGACCTGAGCCCCAGCGCTCGTGCTCGATATCGCAGACGAACCCGAGCGGGCCTTCGACTGGTGTGCCAGGCCTGGGTGTCTTGTAACGGATCACGATCTCTTTGGTGGGCCGGCCTTCGGGCCGGGGCACCAGGATGTTGTAGGCGCCGTAAGCAAAGGACGCGCCGGCCACGGCATGCTCGCCGGCTAGCTCGCCGCCGAGCTCGATACCTTCGGGATCGGTCACGACCACCAGGAAGCCGCCGTCACGGACTTCCCAGCCGCCCGCAGGGATCCGGTGGCCCGCCAGGTGATAAACGCGATAGTCGATGCGGGGATCGATGGTGAAGGCCGAATAGGTGATGCGTCCGGTGCCGACGAGCTCGTCGATATCGAGTCCGAAACGCTCCCAGAAGAAGAGCTTGGCGTCGGCCTCCTCCTCGGCGATCTCCGTCGGGTTCCACCCCATGACGACCTCCTGGAAGTAGTGGCCGTCGCAGAACATGAAGAAGCAGCCGGTGATCTCAGGATTCGGGTGGGGCGAGGTCGGATCGAAGATGCCGGTGGCCATGTAGACAGCAAACTGGTCGAAGCCTTCGGGCGCTGGCGGTGCCGGAGCGCCCGCCACCGGTAAGGTGCCGGCGATGAAAGTCAGCGTGAGCAGGAGCGTGCTGGAAACGAGTCGCTGGGGCTTGTACATGAGGGGTCTCCAAGACAGGTTCAGGGGTCTTTGCCACTGTCGAAGCCCGCGGCATGGGAGCCGGAGCTGCGACGGAATCGGATTCAATGCATTGAAGTACTGTCTTGGGATACGGAAAGTTGTGCGGTATCCCGCCATCGGAAGGCATCGCCCGCGGAATAACTCGTCACCTCCGTGCGTTGCAGAGGAAAGCCATGACCGAGGCGCGATGGAAACGACTGACCGGATTCTGCCTGCTGGCTGCGCTGGCGCTACAAGGCGCGGCCGCAACGGCGAACGACGCCAGTCCGGACCCAGGTCCGGAGATCCACGATCACTGGGTCCTCTGCCAGCTGGCGCTCCTGCCGCCGGATCGCCCGGCCGCCAAACCGCCGCTCCTGGTGTTCGAAGGCACCGTCGAGGACGATCCGACGCCAGCCATCGCCGTGGCCGTCGCCTCGCCCCAGCTCTCCCGCGGGCCTCCGGCCTGATCTGACAGACGTCAACGGCCTGAGGCCGCCATCCTCCGCTGCGGCGGAGGCGCTTCGCCATGTCTCGAATCGCCGGCTACCCGGTGATGCGAAGGCTACGACTGTCCGATCGATCGGGAGACATCCAATGCTGCATGACTTTCAGGCCGCCTCCGGGGTGCGGTCATGATCACCACCCTGCGCAACATCCTGGCCATTCCGGAGCTGCGCCGACGGCTCCTCTTCACCTTCGCTTTGCTGGCGGTCTACCGGCTGGGCTGCCACCTGCCTCTGCCGGGGATCGACCTCGAGGTGCTGCGCGAGCTGATGACTCAGATGCAAGGCTCGTTGCTCAACTACTTCAACGTCTTCTCCGGCGGCAGCGTCGAGCGGGCGGCAGTCTTCGCCCTCGGCATCCTGCCCTACATTTCGGCTTCGATCATGCTGCAGGTCCTGACCGTTGTCGTGCCTCACCTCGAGAAGCTATCCAAAGAGGGGGAAGCGGGGCGCCAGAAGATCACCCGCTACACCCGCTATGGCGCGCTGCTCATCGCGGCCGTCCAGTCGACCTCGATCGCCTGGGGTCTGGAGCAGACTCTGGCACCAGGGGGTGCGCTGCTGGTGCCGAGCCCGGGCTGGGGCTTTCGCCTGACGACGATGCTCACCCTCACCGCCGGCTGTGCCGTGGTCATGTGGCTGGGGGAGCAGATGACTCAGCGCGGCCTCGGCAACGGGATCTCGCTGATCATCTTCGCCGGCATCGTGGTCACCTTGCCGCAAGCTGCCGGCGAGCTCGTCAGCAAGCTGCGTTATGGTCACCTGAGCTGGCCGGCGGCGGCGATGACGGCGCTCTTTTTCATCCTGCTCACCGGTTTCATCGTCTTCATGGAGCGCTCGCAGCGACGCATCCCGGTGCAGTACGCCAAGCGCGTGATGGGCCGGCATCTGCAGGGCGGCCAGCGGACCTACCTGCCGCTGAAGGTCAACACCGGCGGCGTGATCCCGGTGATCTTCGCCAGCTCCGTGCTGGTGATCCCAGGCACCCTAGCCGGCTTGCTGCCGGCCGACTGGGCCTGGGTGCGACTCCTCACCGATGCCATCCAGAGCGGCCAGCCGGCCTACTACGTGCTGCTCGCCACCGCGATCGTCCTGTTCTCGTTCGTCTACGTGTCCATCGTCTTCAATCCACAGGACACGGCGTCCAACATGCGGCGTCACGGCGGCTTCGTGCCCGGTATCCGCTCCGGGCGACCCACCGCCGAGCTCCTCGACCGGACCCTGACGCGCCTGACCATGATCGGCGCGGTCTACCTGGCCGGGGTGGTGATCCTGCCGGAGCTCTTGATCTACGGCTTACGGGTCGACGGCATCCCGTGGCTCGGCGCCGGCCTCGAAGAGCTGCTGCCGGGTTGGCTGATTCGCGGCATCGGCCTCGATCTCACCTTTGGTGGCACCTCGATCCTGATCGTCGTCGCTGTGGCGACGGACTTCGTCCATCAGGTCGAGAGCCACCTGGTGACCCATAGCTATGACAAGCTGCTCAAGCAGCCACGGGGTCGTCGTTAAAGGGGGGCATCGATTACAATAGGGGATCGACTCCCGGACTTGAGGTCCTGCGAGTTGCCCTGACCGGTGGAATCGAAGGAGAAGCCACGTGCCAGAGAGGAGCTGCCGCATGAACATCTTGGGAAGACTCGTCATTGTTGTCATCTTTGCAGTGCTGATCGCCCCTCAACCAGCATCGGCGGTGATTACGTTCGACCAGCTCGATGACGACATCTTCATCATCAGCCATCGCGTCAAGATCATCGGCAGCCGCGGCAAAGCGCAGCGCATGGTCTACGAAAAGGCCGCCTCGCTGTGTGTCGCCACAGGCTTCTCTTACTTCAAGATCCTCAATCAGGAATCGAACGCCTCCCAGCAGTACGAATCGGCGAACGCCAGCGTTCGGGTCCAGTTCTACCATCGCGACGCCGACGAGCGCATCGGCTGCGAGAAGAACGCCAGCCGCGAGTACATCGACCAGGCCAAGGCCAAGCTGGCCAAAAAGGGCTATCAGCCGCCGGAGAAGCCGGATCCGGCAGCCGCGGCCGAAGGCGAGAGCGGCACCAGCACCTGCACGGTCGATCAGATCACCGCCATGGTGCGGGCTAACTTCTCCGACGAGCAGATCAAGGCCGCCTGCCCGGACGATTGAGCGGCTGAGGTGGCGGCGGTCCTCTACCCCTGAGGAGCGCCCGCTTCGCCCTCGCCTCCAGCATCCTCTTGTCGGTTCAGGCCCTTGCCGATCCGAAAGACATGGCCATCCGGATGCCGGACGTGCATCTCGCGTACACCCCAGGGCTCGTCGGTCGGAGGCCAGGTGATCTCGAGGCCCGCGTCTAAGCACCGCTGATGAATTTCATCAACGTCATCCACCCAGATCGAAAGCCACACACCGCGCTCCTCGGCGTCGCTGCCTTCGGGGCCGCTGGTTTGTCGCAGGGAGCTTCGCCCGCGGCCACCTTGCGCGTTTTCACACAAGAAGATCTCGCATGCACCAGCGCAGACACCGCCGAAAGTAGCCGGCTCCCCCCCAGTCCCAGCCTTTGCGCCAGCCCAAACGCTCGAACCATGCGAAGCTCTCCGAGAGATTAGAAACGTTCAGGATGGGCGTGATGCCTGTTGGGTTCATTGGCTCAACGATCTCCTCGAGACGTCACGCGACTCTAGCGGTCTCTGGTGACAGTCGTGTTTGCGTCGCCATCCGACTCGATCTCCGTCTGCTGCTCGACTCGGCCGGGTCGCCGTCTCGAAGGCCGGACCTTGTCGGCGAGCTCGTTTTCACCGACGAGACGGCAGAAGTCTTCGAAGGAACGGGCGGTGCGGAGGAAGATCTGGTCGTGTTCTTTCAGGGTGGTCTTCCTTTCGATGCGTCGAGCGGCCAGCCGAGCACGCGCCTCGTCGAACTGGACGACCATTGTACGCAGCGCTGCCGCATGGGGGGCAAGATCCGCCGCCTGGGAGCGGACGTCGATCGGTTGGGTGAAGACGCTTTGGCCCAGCAGCTCGGCCAGGTTCTCGCCTTGGAATGCTCGAGCGATGCGATCGGCCTGACGCAGCAGGGGCAGAGGAGAGCGGGCGGTCTCGTCTTCGAGGCCGAGGTCGTCGAGTCGTGGGGCGTCGAATTGGTTGAGCAG
>JBCCGX010000909.1:0-4419 GCA_039029035.1 Acidobacteriota bacterium
GCCATCCTGTGCAAGCAGGAGCTCGTGCTGGTCGTGGTGACCGGGTTATGGGTGCTCGAGGTCAGCTCGGTGATCATCCAGGTGGCCTCGTTCAAGCTCACCGGCAAGCGGGTCTTCCGCATGGCGCCGCTGCACCATCACTTCGAGCTCTCGGGCTGGTCGGAGCCCAAGATCATCGTCCGTTTCTGGATCCTGGCGGTGCTCTTCGCGCTGCTCAGCCTCACCACCCTGAAGCTGCGCTGAGGATGATGATGCACGCACCATGGAGCAACGAGCCTTGGCGCCGCGTGGCGGTCTATGGCCTCGGCGTCTCGGGCCGCGCGGCGGTGGCGCTTCTGCGCCGTCACGGGGTCGACGTCGTGGCCTTCGACGACCGCAACCGCGAGGCTATGGACCTCGGCGCCCTGGCCGGCGATCCGGGGATCGAGCTGTGCCTCGGAGCGGCCGAGATGGGTGATCCCCAGGCCCAGGCACAGGGCCTCGACGGCGTCGTCACCAGCCCCGGCATCCCGCCTGAGCGCCCGCTGCTGGCAGCGGCCCGCCAGCGTGGCCTGCCCGTCATCGCCGAAGTCGAGCTCGCCTACGCTCTGCTCGAAGGTGAGGTGGCAGGCATCACCGGCTCCAACGGCAAGAGCACGACCACGGCGTTGACCGGTGCCATGCTGAGTGCCGCCGGGCGCGACGTCGAGGTGTGCGGCAACATCGGCGAAGCGTTGTCGTCGCGAGTCGAGGGCGGTCCCGGCCGGGTCTTCGTGGTCGAGCTGTCGAGCTTCCAGCTCGAAGCGGTCGATCGCTTCCATCCGGCCAGCGCCGCGCTGCTCAACCTCTCTGCCGACCACCTCGACCGCCATGCCGACCTGGAGAGCTACCTGTCGATCAAGGCAGCGATCTTCGCCCGCCAGACGGCGAGTGACGTGGCGGTCCTGAACGCCGCCGACGCTCGGGTTTCGGCGCTCGAAGTCGCCTCGCGGCGCCGTTTTTTCTCCTCCCGCGACGAGGTCGCGGACGGCTGCTACCTGCGCGGCGACAGCGTGCTCGAAGTCGCACCCCAAGCCGAGCCGGTGGAGCTCTTCCGCCGCTCGGACGTGCCCCTGCCCGGGCCGCACAACCTGGAGAACGCCATGGCGGCGGCGCTTTTGGCGCGCGCCCACGGCGCCGAGCCGGGCGACATCGTGCGCGGCATGCAGGATTTCCAAGGCCTGCCGCATCGCTTGCAGCACCTCGGCGAGCGCCACGGCGTGGCCTGGTACGACGACTCCAAGGGCACCAACCTGGCGGCGACCCTGCGCTCCCTCGAGGGCTTCGCCGACGGTCAGGTCCACATCATCCTCGGCGGCCAGTTCAAAGGTGGCGACCTGGCGCCGCTGGCTCGTTTGCTGCAGCGTAAGGCGCGCCGCGCCTACCTGATCGGCGAAGCCGCGCCGGACTTCGCTGCGGCACTGGCCAGCGCCGTGCCGCACGAGACCACCGAGACCCTGGCCGCCGCCGTCGCCCGCGCTGCCGAAGAGGCCGCGGCCGGTGAGATCGTGCTCCTCTCACCGGCCTGCGCCAGCTTCGATCAATTCGATAACTTCGCGCAGCGCGGGCGCGTGTTCCAGCGGCTGGTGAAGGCTCTGCCGGGAGGTGGCCATGGCGCGTAAGCTGGCTTTCGACCGCGGCCTATTCGCCACCGTGCTGCTGCTCACCGGTCTCGGCCTGGTCATGGTGTACTCGGCCAGCGCCGTCCTCGCCCGCGAGAGCGGTATGTCGTCGAATCCGCTCTTCGTCAAGCAGAGCATCGCAGCGCTTCTGGGGATCACCGCCATGATGGTGGCGATGCACGTCGACTACCGGCACCTCAGGAAGCCGATGGTGATGTACAGCCTGTTGATCGGCGTGGTGTTGCTGCTCGTGGCGGTCCTCTTCACCCCTTATGTGTTCAACAACGCGCGCCGCTGGTTCTTCATCGGCGGCGTCTCCATTCAGCCTTCCGAGCTCGCCAAGTTGGCGCTGATCCCGTTCATCGCCTACCAGATCGACCGCAAGTCGGATCGGCTCAACAGCCACGTCTTCCTCATCCCGTGTGCCGTGGCCACCGGCCTGATGATCGCGCTGATCTTTCTCGGCCGCGATCTCGGCACCATGATCCTGCTCTGCGTGCCACCCCTGGTGATGATCTTCCTCGCCGGGCTCAAGAGCCGTTACCTGATCACTGGCGGCCTGGCGCTTTTGCCGATCGTCGTCCTCGCCGTCCTCACCGAGCCCTACCGCTTCCGGCGACTCACCGCCTTCATGAACCCGGAAGCCGACCCCCAGGGGGCGGGCTTCCAGGCCTTGCAGTCGCTGATCGCGGTCGGCTCCGGCGGCCTGTTCGGTCTCGGGCCGGGCAACAGCGTGCAGAAGCTCTACTTTCTGCCCTCGCCCCATGCCGACTTCATCTTCTCCATCGTCGCCGAAGAGCTCGGCTTCGTCGGCGCCTTCTTCGTCGTTGCCTTGTTCGGCGTCTTCTTGTGGCGGGGCGTGCTGGCTGGCCTGTCGGCCCCGGAGACCTTCGGTCGCTACCTGGCCTGGGGCTTCACCTGCCTGATCGTCGTCCAAGCCCTGATCCACATGAGCGTCGCCCTGTCCATCTTGCCGACCACCGGCATCCCTTTGCCGCTGATTTCCCATGGCGGCTCGTCGTTGGTCACCACCCTCACCGCCTGCGGACTGATCCTCAACGTCTCACAACACGGTTGACGCAATGAGCGCCACAACACCAAACCATCCAGCACAGAGCTCGCCGCAGGCCAGCGGCGAACCGCACGCGCTGCTCTCCGGCGGTGGCAGCGGTGGGCACGTGTTCCCCGGCCTGGCGATCGCCGAGGAATTGGCGCGCCGTGGCTGGCAGGTGAGCTGGGCAGGCTCTCGCCGTGGCATCGAGTCGCGTCTGGTGAGCCAGCGGCAGATCCCCTTCCACGATCTGCCGGCGCGGCCCGTGGTCGGCCAAGGCGTCGGTGGCAAGCTGCGCGCCGTCGCCACCATGGCGCGCTCGGCGTGGAGCGCCCGTGCCTTGGTGCGCCGCCTGCGCGCCCGCGTCGTCGTCGGCACCGGCGGCTACGCCTCGGTGCCGGCGGTGGTCGGTGCCCGATTGGCGCGCCGCCCGGCCTACCTGCTCGAGCCCAACGCCGATGTCGGCCTGGCCAACCGCTGGCTGTCACGCTGCGCCACCGAAGCGGCGGTCGCCTTCGACGCCACGCGCCAGCAGCTCGCTTGCCCGAGCCGCACTACCGGCATCCCGATCCGCTCCGAGTTCGCCCAGCCGGCGGCCTGGTCCGCCGCGCCGCCGTGGAATCTGCTGGTGCTCGGCGGCAGCCAGGGTGCCCGTCAGATCAATCAGCTCGTGCCGCAAGCCCTGGCCGCCCTGCCCGCCGAGCTGGGCGAAGTCCATGTGCTGCACCAGACGGGCAAGGACCATCTCGAAGCCACCCGGGACGACTACCTGGCGGCCGGCCACCAGCCGGCCGAAGACGCCACCCCGGCGAACGGCGGCGTGCGCTTCACCGCCTCCGCCTTCATCGACGACATGGCCGGCGCAATGGGTCGCAGCCACCTGGTGGTCTCGCGCGCCGGGGCGATCACCCTGGCCGAAATCTGCGCCGCCGCCCGGCCCAGCCTGCTCCTGCCTCTGGTCCTGGCCGGCGCCCATCAGGCCGGCAACGCCGAGCGCCTGGCAACCGAAGGCGCCGCCCGCGTGGTGCCGGCCGACGCCGCGGCGGACGATCTGGGGCAGCTGCTGGCCGATCTGCTCAGCGATGCCGCCGGCCTGCACGCCATGGCCGAAGCCGCCGGCCGATTGGGCCGTGGCGACGCCGCCGCGCGCATCGCCGATCGGCTCGAAGCCATCGGCGGCGTGGCGCAGCCGCAAGGGAGGGCCGCCTGATGTTCAGGATCTTCGCTGGCCTCTCCCACGCCCATTTCATCGGCATCGGCGGTGCCGGAATGAGCGGCATCGCCGAAGTCCTGCTCGACTACGACCTCGAGGTGAGCGGTTGCGATCAGGCGCAGAGCGCCACCACCCGCCGCCTGGAGAGCCTCGGCGTGCGCATCTTCGAGGGCCACTCCGAGGAGCACCTGGAGGGTGTCGACCTGGTGGTCAAATCCTCCGCCATCAGCGAAGACAACCCGGAGATCCGCGCCGCTCGCGAGCGCGGCATCACCGTCGTACGCCGGGCCGAGATGCTCGGCGAGCTGATGCGCCTCAAGTACGGCATCGCCATCGCCGGCACCCACGGCAAGACCACGACCACCTCCCTCGTCGGAACCCTGCTGACCGAGTGCGGCCTCGATCCCACCGTGATCGTCGGCGGCCGTATGCGGGTCTCGGGCACCGGCGCGCGGGTCGGCCGTAGCGATTACCTGGTGGCCGAGGCGGACGAGTTCGATCGCAGCTTCCTGCGC
>JBCCGX010000910.1:0-4415 GCA_039029035.1 Acidobacteriota bacterium
CAAGGCATCCCGACGCTGCTGCTCTTCCGGGATGGCCAGCTGATCGATCGGGTGGTTGGTGCGCAGTCGAAGGCGGGTTTGGCGAGCTTCGTCAAGGCTCACACGTAGCCCTCGAGACACCGCCGATAGGTCTTCAGGAGGCTCGACCGGCTGGAGTCGATCGACGAACGACGTAGGCCTGCACCGCACTGGCGGCCGCCGACACTCCCCAGTAGAGGCCGACCCCGGCGGATGCCTTAGCTAGCACCATGACGGTGACGACAACCGGCAGAACGAGAACGAGTGACCGTCCTGGCTGGGGTGGTGTACCCGAAACGGAGATGGCAACGGACAGATAGGTCAACGCCGCTACGGCAAGGGTCAGCCACGCGTCGGGTTTCGCCAGGTTTTTGATCCACAGGAAGCGCCCGCCCGCGGTGACAACGTTCTGTACCGCGGAATAGACCGCCAGAAAGATCGGCGCCTGGGCCAGGGCGCCGAAACAGCCTGGCAGTGGGTACGGCGAGACGTTGTTCTTCTCGAACAGCTCGAGGGACTCTGCCGCTATCCGTTCCGGCTTCTTGGCGAACCGCTGGCGTATCCGATCGAGCTCCGGCTGGAGCTTCCGCATGGCCTCCTGGTGCGCCGCGGCCAGTCGGGCCAACCGCAGGGTCAGAGGGAACAGAGCGAGGCGGACGACGATGGATGTCGCCAGAATGCCGGCGCCGAGGTTGCCGCCGGATGCTTGTGCGTAGGCAAAGATCATCGACTGTAGGAAGTCGACCGCTTGGTCCCAGAAGATCATCGCAATCTACCCACTGAAGGCTGCTCCGATGCCCAGCACTATGCCAATGATGCCGCCGATCTTGAGGCCGACGACGCCGAAGAAAAAGTAGCCGATACCGCCCAGGAAGAGGGCGCCGAGAGTGGCGAGGACGGCGACCTCGATAGCGAAGAACACTAGGCCGATCAAGGTGAAGCCGATCACGGCGAGAATGACGAGCTCGAGACAACCCATGGCTTGGCTCCGAAATCAGGTTTGGCGCTTTGGCGGAGACGCAACGGCTCCCACCTCAGGATACGCACGGCCCGCGTTCTTGTTCGCAGGCGTGTTCTAGCTGAGGCGCGTTGGAAACCTCGAGTGCTCCTGACAGAATCGCCGCGTGATGACGAACAACACTCCGAAGACGATCTGTCTCGTAACCTGTCGCAAGCTCGCTGGGCTGACTGCGGACGACCAGGTCCTGGCCGACGCGTTCGCTCGGGCCGATTGGACCGTTGATGCTGTGAGCTGGGACGACCCGACCGCCGACTGGGTCGCCTATGACGCGGTCATCCTGCGCTCGACCTGGGACTATCACCAGCGGGTAGAGGAGTTCCGGCAGTGGCTCCAGGCCTGCCAGGCGGCAGGCGTGCCGTTGTGGAACCCGCCCGACCTGGTGCAGTGGAACATCCACAAGGGCTATTTGGAGGAGCTCGCCCAGGCCGGCTTGCCGGTGGTGCCCACTGTGATCGTACGCCCGGAGGCACCGCGTCGCCTGGCCGAGATACTGGAAGAGCGGGGCTGGTCGCAAGCGGTGCTGAAGCCGGCTGTCTCGGCCACGGCCTACCGCACGGTGCGCACCTCACCGGACACCGCGGCCGACGATCAGGCCCAGCTCGAGGCGATCCTCGGCGAGACCGATGCGTTGATTCAGCCGTTCGTGCCCGAGATCGCTTCTGCCGGAGAGATCTCGCTGCTCTTCTTCGGCGGGCGCTACAGCCACGCAGTGCTGAAACGCGCCAAGCCCGGCGACTTCCGGGTGCAGAGCGACTTCGGCGGCAGCGAGACCTTGCTGGAGCCCTCGGCCGAGAGCCTGGAACAGGCCCAGCGGATCGCCGACGCCATCCGCCGGCCGTGGCTTTACGCTCGCATCGACGTGGTGGATCAAGCCGGTACCTTGGTGGTGATGGAGATCGAGCTCATCGAGCCACAGCTCTTCTTTGCCCAGGATCACCGTTCCGCCACAGCCTTGATCAACGCGCTGGAAGAGAGGCTCGCCGAGGTCTGACATGCCCGAGCTGCCCGACGTCGTGGTCTATGGTGAGGCGCTAGAGCGCTTCGCCCTGGGTCATGTCATCGAACAGGTTCGGATCACCAGCCCCTTCCTGCTGCGCTCCTATGATCCGCCGATCTCTAAGGTCGAAGGGCGGCGGATCGAGACCATCGGCCGGCTCGGCAAACGCCTCATCATCGGGGTCGAGGACAATCTCTTCCTCGTCCTACACTTGATGATCGCCGGACGCCTGCGTTGGAAGCCGCCGCGCTTCAAAGTGCCGCGGAAGAACGGCCTGGCGGCATTTGATTTCGCCCACGGGACGCTGCTGCTCACCGAAGCGAGCTCGAAAAAGCGGGCTTCCCTCCACCTGGTGCGCGGCGAGGCGGCGGTTGCCACCCACGATCCCGGAGGTATCGAGCTGGCGGGGTGTGACCTGGCAACGTTTCGCGCAGCGCTGGGGCGCGAGAACCATACGCTGAAGCGCGCGCTGACCGATCCGCGCCTGTTGAGCGGCATCGGCAACGCTTACTCTGACGAGATCCTCCACCGTGCTGGCTTGTCGTTGTTCAAGCGAACGGCACAGCTCAAGGGCGAGGAATGGCAACGCCTCTTCGACGCCACGCGCGAGGTCCTCGCCTGGTGGGTCGAGCGCACCCGGCAGGAGGTCGGCGACAGCTTTCCCGACAAAGTTACGGCTTTCCGCCCGGGGATGGCGGTGCATGGTCGATTCGGCAAGCCTTGCCCGGTGTGCGAGACACCGGTCCAGAGGGTAGTCTACGCCGAGAACGAGGCCAACTACTGCCCGACCTGCCAGACCGCCGGGCGCTTGCTCGCCGACCGCGCCCTTTCCCGGCTGATGAAGCAGGACTGGCCGCGGACCCTGGAGGAACTGGAGGCGCGCAAGGCCTCGCCCGACGGGTAAGACCGACGCCAGAGCACGAGAACGTGTGTCAGTCGTCGGCTTCGAGAACCTTCTCGAAAAGGTCCATATAGGTCGCGCCGGTGGTTCGGATGGAGAAGCGCTCGTTCAGGGAGCGTTTGGCGCTCTGGCCCATCCGTGAGCACAGCTCGGCGTCGCTGGCCAGTCGCCCCAGGGCCTGCGCCAGGCCCACAGCATCCTCGGGCTCGACCAGAAGACCGGTGACGCCATGCTCGACAGCCTCGGGAATACCGGAGACCGAGGTCGCCACCACCGGCAGACCCGCCGCCATGGCTTCGAGGATCACCACCGGAAACCCTTCGTAGGTCGAAGGCAGACAAAAAACATCCGCCTTTCGGTACCAGCGATCGATCTCCCCGCGCGGTACAGCGCCGAGAAAACGGGTCGCTTCTAGGATGCCGAGAGACTCGGCCTGGCTCTCCAGCGCCTGTCGATGCTCACCGTCACCAGCCAGAATCAACTCGGCCTCAGGCGCCGTGGCGCGCAGTTGGGCGAAGGCCTCCAGCAGCACCGCAACTGCCTTGCGAGTCCGCATGCGGCCGACAAAAAGTACCACCGGCCGCAGGCCCCCTGGCTCTGTCGATACGTCGTCGCTCGCCGTCTGTGCCTTGTCGGTCAACCAACGCGGCACCCCGTTGGGGATGGCGGCGTCCGGCTTGACTCCATAATCGGCTTCGATCTCCTCGGCCGTCTTGCGACTGGCCGTGGCAACGCCGTCGGCCAAGCGAGCGGTCAGCCGACCGAGAAGCGCGTGCAGGGGAGCGCGAACCCAGGCAAAGATTCGTTCGCTAGGGGTGGGTCTCGAGACAATCTTGCCGTTGGCCTTGACCGGGCGTACAGCCCGCCGCTCTTGCACATAGGTGACGTGTAGCGTCACCACTAAGCGCGGCTTGCCGGACGGGCGCCGCAGCCAGCGGGCGAGGCGTAGCACGAGGGATACGATGGCGCCATCCGACTCGTGTACGTGCACGACGTCGAACCGCGCCGTCTTGGCGATTTTCAGATAGCGCCAGGCGGCAGCCAGCGGGAAGAGGATCTTGGGGCCCTGTGCGGCGATGGCGTAGGGATCGTCATCTGGCGCCACGCGAGTGATCACTCGGACGAAGTGACCCTCGTCGCCGTACAGATGCGCCAGCTCATAGACCAACGCGCCGACACCCGAGATATCGGCCGGCGGATAGGTATTGCTGACGATGAGGATGCGCATGGCGATCGATTCAGGCCTCTGCTGCCTTCCCGAGGCAGGCGAGGTCGTTGGCGGAGCGGATCAGTAGACTGCCGACGGCAATCGCCAGCGACGCGCGATAAGGCTTGGACATGGTTGGCAAAGGGTATACGAGTCCTCCGGCGACCGCACGACCAGCGATCAGGAGATGCCGAACGCTCACGAACTGTCGTCGTCCTGCCGGAGCCGCTTGATCACACCACGGCTTGCCTTTAGTCTGTCGGCGTCATGC